>DAOPYU010000012.1:0-24136 GCA_035353095.1 Candidatus Sumerlaeota bacterium
CGTTCCAGCAGTCAAAAAGTAATGACTCGAATCGCCGTTCCGTCACTTCAAAAATCGGGAAGACCCAAGTAGAAAACGTCTTCTTCTCACTGTTAGAGTTGTGACCAATTGCCCCGAGTAACGATCTGTATCTCCGTTCCTCCCCCTGACGCTCGAAATACCCGATGAGACTCCCCCCGACGCTCTTCCAGTAGCGATCAAACTTCGGGTCCTTCGTCAGGTACTTGCCGGTTTCATAGGGCAGAGTAAACACATAACTTTCCCGCAGTCCACTCTTGGCGGCATACAGCGGAAAAAGCCAGGAACCGTGAATGTCCCCCTCTTTCCACCACCCCCCCAAGGGAAACAGGGTCATTTCTCTTTCACCCTTTTTTGAAAACAGAAAAAATGGGAATAGTACATCGGTTCTGGACTGATTCTGATCCGCACACCACTGCTGGAAAAAGGGCCAGAGGAGCGTCCGATAGGTGTCCCCCGATTTATTGGACGTGTAGAAAATCGGCCCACCCACGTTGGTCAATTTTTTCTCGGCTGAACGCTCTTCGTTGTAGAGCAGCGAGTTAAACCGATGCCCATCACCCTTCAACGCCACGTAACTGTAGAACGGCAGAAACATGTGTCCCGTCGAACGATCAAGGCTCCAGAAGTGAAACAGCCACCCGATCGAATCCCACGATTTTTTACCTTCCTTGTACGAGAGCGAAAGAGGCGTGACGCGGGTATGGTCGCCGCTGGTCGTCTGCTGATCGTAATAGAGAGGGAATATCGCAGAACCTTTCTCTCGGTCGGACGTCCAGCAGTGGGTCAACGGAAACAGAACCGACCGGTACGCCTGATTCCCGTCATCTTCGGTATACTGCACATAGGCCACCAGCCCGACGTTCAGATCCATCTCTTTCGACATACCGGCCAGACCGCGGCGCTTGTAAGACCAGAACGGGAAAAGGCGGTTGGTATGGCTCGAACCGTCCACGCGCGCCTGATCGTAAAACATCCCGGCGGCGGCCCACATCGCGCGTCGTGTCGGACTTTTGGACGAGTGAAAAAGAACTCCGCCCACATTGAAAAAGTCGGCCCCCTGCGAGTAGAGCGGCGTGATCCAAGTGGCTGGTTTGTCCGGATCATTCTGCTGGTGATAGAACAGCGGGAATGCCCACATTTCCTTTTCTTTTTCATCCCACCCCACATTGAGTACCCGATAGTCCTGATTCTTGTAATCGAATTCGCTTAACACCCCCAGCGCCATATTCAGCCATTCGGGTTCTTTCTGATAGGAATAAACGGGAAAAAGTTGATGGCCTTTCGCCGACTGCTGATACAAGGGCCACAGGACGCTGGTATTCTCTCCCATGTGGTAAAACAACGGCCAGGCGTTGACCCGCGCGGCGTTTTTCTGCGAATCCACCCGATAGGTTTTCCCTCCAAAGGGGGTCGTCTCCACCTCGATACGAGAACAACTTAGACATGCCGTCAGGGAAACGAGCGTGAGAATCAAGATTCCCATCTTCACGGCAGCAAATCGAAACTTACCGGGAGTGATGTCTTCGGACTTCGAGGGGGAGAAAGGTCTTGGCATGGTCTGCGTCCTGTTCTGGGGGAATGGATTACCAATTCATTGTGGTCGAACAGCCACCGTCAAATGGCTCGGAAACGACTTTTGGAAAGATGGAAATGCTTTCCAGATTGACTGTCGTTTTATCAACGCGCTCAATTCTTCAACGGCTCTCACGGTTTTGAACGATAGAACATTCGACGTCCGTTTGCATCCATAATCTATGACTCATAATCTATTACTCCGGTTTCTTCTCCTCCTGTCTTTCCTCCGGGGGTTCAGGCTTCAGGATCATGTAATCGTCTTCCGGCCACCACCAACCGAAAAGCGCCCAACTGGTGGCACCGAAAAGGTTTGCCCCAGCATCCAACGGGATAAGCGATGGGAAAAACCACGATTCATCCACCGGGATCATATTTTTCCTTTCAGAGTCACAGATTTCCTGTATGCCAATGGTGAGACAGCCCGTCAGCCATATTGGAACCATCGTGGCGACACCAGGCGCCATCCCCACATACGTGGGATATTTAACCAACGGACATGGGTGTCGGATAAAAGACTCAGTACTCTTGTGCCAGGAACTCTCAATATATCTGTCCGAAAGAGAAGCGCATCCTCCCAACCCCATCAGAAGAGCGATCCCAAGGAGAAACACAAAGATTCGCTTGATCATGGTGTATCCGATCCTTTCCTGTTCGGTTGTCCTTCCGTTCTCCATCCCTGTGGGGAAAAGCTGCATTCAAATCCCAACCGGGCAAGCGCACATCCTGTGCCAGAGAAGGACTTATCTCGATCACACTCCATTCACTGAAGTTACGTCTCCAGCATGACAGCCACGCCGATCTGGGGACAGCATTTGCTGTATGCTTGAAAACACAAAATGTATCTCTCGATCCTCCGGAAAACCCGAAACCGTCCTGGGATTCCGCTCTCCGGTCATTCCCCGCCGCTTAAATACATAATTCATTCATTCTCAATGATTCACACATTTCTCTGGCACATGCGATTAGACTTGCCTTTTGCCCGGCAGGCTCTTAGTCTAATCTGGATTTCTGCCACCCGGTCGGCAAAAGGGTTCGCCGGGTGGGGTGCAGCGCATTCGCGAGAATTCCTTCACGGACGCGG
Organism: Candidatus Sumerlaeota bacterium; assembly: GCA_035353095.1. Lineage (GTDB taxonomy): Bacteria > Sumerlaeota > Sumerlaeia > UBA8349 > UBA8349 > DAOPYU01. The sequence continues at coordinate 2,678 of DAOPYU010000012.1, forward strand.
AGTGTGACGGGAATCGAACGGAAGACGGCCGGGCCTGAACAGGCCGGACAAAGGAGTGGGCATGGACAAGGCGCTCTCAAAGCGGAAAGCGGGAACCAACCTGCTGGCAACCGCCGCAGCGTTGGTCTTTACGGCTGGATGCGTCACCTATTTCTGGAATACCCTGCTGGAATTCTGGAAAACCAGTGAAAAACTCAACAGCCTGATCATCGGCGTCTTCGTGCTCGGGCTCTTCTACGTGCTCTATGCCCTGCTGCGCCTGCAGCGCGAGTTCAGCGCGCTCGAGGAGATCCGCGAGCGCTTTTCGAGCGGTGAAGATGAGTCCTGGCTCGACGGCGAAGCACTCGAGGACCTGCCCGTCTCGGAAACGCGCGAGCGGCTCATGCTCTACGCCTTTCAGGTGGGACGCGGCTCGCAACCCAACGGCGAAAGCCACGCCGAAAAGGTCGCGCTGGTCATGGACCAGCGGGCCAATGTCACGCGCTATGTAGCCGGGCTCCTGATCGTCCTGGGGCTCCTGGGCAGTTTCATCGGCCTCCTGATGTCGCTGGGTGAAATCGAAAAAGTCATCAGCAACCTGACGCAACTGGCGTTCGACGCGCCCGAGAAAGTGATCGCGGCGCTCATCAGCGGGATCAAGCAGCCCATCAACGGCATGGCCACGGCCTACACGACCAGCGTGTTCGGGATGATCACGAGCTTGGTGCTCGGCTTCATCCACCTGCAACAGGTCGCGGGGCAGAACCGCTTCCTTTCGCGGCTCGAGACGCTCGACAGCGCCATGTTTCAACCCACTTTCTGCGCCATGACCGGCGGGGCTGGTGGGGTGGGAAGTGCGAACGCTTCCCTGCTCACCGCCTTCAAGGGAATTCCGGAAGGTTCGGTCACCGAAGGCATCGCCCGATACATGGAAGCCACGCAGCGCCAGCTGGGCGAGAACCTCGAACGCCTGCTCCAGATCGTCGAGCGCACCGAGGGGATGCAGTCGAACTTCCGCGAGGTGATGGTGACGCTCGCGCAGGAAATCGAAATGACCAACAAGGCCATCGCGAGCCTCTCGACCAACCAGGACCTGATCCGCGAGGCGATGGGCGAACTGGTGGACCTGACGCGGGCGGAGAACGACAGCCAGCGCCTGACCCTGACCGAAGTCAAGGGCCTGAACCAGACCATGGCCCGTATCACCGCCCTGCAGCAGTCCATGCAGTCGCTGGGTATCGAGAGCCACGAAGAGCTGGTGCGGGTGCTGCGCCAGGAGTTCGGCGCCCTGTGCAAGATCGCCGGGGGCCATTGATACAAATTGGCGCTCAAAATGACACGAATTCACATCGTAGAGAGCGGGATAGGAGAACAACCACGGAATAGACGGAACACACTGGAACCGCTTCTTCCGTACTACTATCTCGTAGAATCTACGCAAGCGGCAGACATTTTTCTCGAAAAGCGCCCCGGAGGGGCGCAGGTTAGTAGCCGGGGGTGGAGCGAAGCGGAACCCCCGGATCTGTCCCCAATTCTTCCCGCCCCGGATGGGGCGGAGGAAAAACGGAGAAAGACCTGTGAGAACAACTCATCTTCTTGCCTGTTGTGCAACCACCCTGCGCCCCTCTGGGGCGCGAAAAATGAGGAACTTTTCCGGGGGGTCCGCTTCGCTCCCCCCCCGGCTACTTTCCTTTGCCCCTCCGGGGCAAGTTGTTCGGTTACGGCTCCGCTACGCCGTGTATTCCGTCTATTCCGTGGTTGAATAAAGCGGTGTTCAGTATCGTCTTGATTGCAACCTGATATGAGAAAGTGCGTCTCCAGACAATGCCGTCAGAACAGGTTTCCGGTTGACCCATGAGTAAACGACTCCGCCAAGACCACAGCATTGATTATTGGCCCGGTTTTACCGACGCGACGGTGTCGGTGATTCTCGTACTGATGTTCCTGATCATGGTGTTTGCCGCCACGCAGACCAGCCTGCTCACCTCCCTGGGTACCCGTGACACGAAACTCCAGAGCATGCAGGAGCAGTTGAATCGGGCGGAGGAACAACTCAGCCAGTCGCGCGCGAACGCCGACAAGATCCGCCGCGACCTCACGCAGTCCGACGCCAATATGAAAAGCGCCTTCGCCATGCTCGACTCGACGAAGAGCGACCTGTCGCGCAAGCAGGTGGAACTGGCCGAGGCGCTCGAACGCCTGAAAGCCTCCGAAGCGGGTGAAACAAAGGCGAAAAGCGACCTGAAGGTGACGAGTGAGTCGCTGGCCGCCGCCCTGGTCGCCCTCACGCAGTCGAAAACCGAAGCCCAGAAAAGCAAAGTGGACCTGGAGGAGGCGCTCAAACAGATCGCCGCGTCGGCCCAGAAGGAATCCAAAGCGGCCAGCGCCCTGTCCGTCACCTCCGAATCGCTCGCCAGCGCCCTCGTCAACCTGGCCAACACCCAGGCGGAACTGAACGAATTGCGCCACGAACTGGCCAAGGCCCAGTTGCACCAGGCCGAACTGGTCAAGGAGGGCGCTCAAACCTCGAAGACTCTGGCCACCGTGACCCAGGAGAAACTCGACCTGGGCAAACTGGTCGCGGAACTCCAGCGGCGCGAGAAGGAAATCACGCGCCTGAAAGACTTCGAGCAGTACCGCAGCGATTTCCTCGCGCGCCTCTCGAAGGTGCTCGGCGGGGTCGAGAACGTCAAGGCCTCGGGCGACCGGTTTGTGTTCCAGAGCGAGGTGCTCTTCTCCTCGGGCAGTGCCGACCTGACTCCGGGCGGCCAGATGAAACTGATGAAACTCGTCGAGACCTTCAAGGAACTCGAGAAGAATATCCCGAAGGATATCGGGTTCAACATCCAGATCCAGGGCCACACGGACACCGATCCGATCGTGACGGCGAAGTTCAAGTCAAACTGGGATCTTTCGACCGCCCGCTCAACCGAGGTGGTCAATTTCCTGTTGCAGAACGGCGTGCCCGCCGAGTACCTCTCGGCGGCCGGTTATTCATCATACTACCCGGCCGTACCGGGTGATACGCCGGAGGCCAAGCAACAGAACCGGCGCATCGAAATTCTGTTTACGCGCCGTTGACGCATTTGTGGGTCAGAACCGGAACCGGCGTCCTGCGCCGCAATCATCGAGAGGAGTGGAAATCATGGGGGGCATGGGGTTGAGAAACGCGGCAATGGGATTGGGGGTCGCGCTTGCCCTGGCGGGGTGCCAGTCTCTTTCACAACCGTCGCAAGACAATAGCGCTTCCTCCATCCTCCAGCTGGCGCGCTGGCACCGCTCGGAATCGCCCTCGGAGGAAAAGAAGGTGGAGGACAAACCTCAGCCGCCTGCACCGACCCCGGAAACCCAGCCCACTGAACAGCCCCCGATGAACGAAGCCGTCAACGCGATGGTCCGGAGCCTGCTTGCTTCCCTGAACATCGCCCAGATGGCCGATGAGCCGTGTATCCTGCTGGACCCGGCCGTTTTCCCCTCGGAGGGGCTGTCGCCGGAAGAAGTGGAAGACCTGGTGGGACGGTTGCGCATCGAACTGAACCGCGCAGCAAATGGAAATGTCTATTTCATCAGCCCCGTTCAGGTGGACATCCAGAAAGCCAAAGGCCGTTCCGGGTACAAGTATCGGCTCAATGGTCGTTTTTCGGCGACCGACTCGGGCGGTTCCACCCGTTCCAGCCACAAGTTGGACCTCGAGTTGCGAGATACCGGCGGCGGCGCCATCTGGAACGGCTCCTGCCTGTTCGCCCGGGAATAAGTTCACCCAGGCGTTCCTGACAAGCCTGTTCTTTCTTTTCCTTTTCCCCCCGGCACTCTCTTTACTGGAAACGCTCCTGTAACCATTCAGGTTATTACCCCTCTGTCTGGAGTCTTCCGAACCCCAATTTATACTCCGTTGCATTCAAAATGACACAATCCGGGCGGCATCCGGAGAGAATCTTTTATCTCCCGGGGAGAACCCTTCCTGAAGGGAAAAAACCGAAGAATAATAGACGGGATAACTGGATTTTCAGGATGTGGCGAGATTCGATTTGTATCCTGCTGATCCAGTTATCCTGTTTTTTGTTCTGTTCCGGAAGAGTCCTTTGAGTTCGTTTCTTTCTGAATGCAACTGGGTATTACCTCCGATCGGGAACCCCATCTGGGGAAAGCCCATAGGTGGCTAAAAAATTGCGACCCTTTGTCGTCCGCGGGTACATCTTGAAAGTGTTACCGCTCGGTCGGTATTGAGACGCCCAAATGTTCGTACGGGAAAAGCCTGAAGGGCTTGTACATACGGCAGTCCAGGGCAGAGCGAAGCGCCACCATGGGAAAAGACACTCCCCTGTCCAACCCCTGCAAGGGTTGAACCAAAACAGGACGTTCCCCAGATTTTGTTGTACCCATTCAGGGCACGAAAAAAACAACCGAATACCCGGGGCGACGCTGCGCTCTGCCCCGGGCTGTCGTATCTTCAGCCCTTTCAGGGATTTCTTCTGGTGAGGAGAGACGAGGACTCTCGTGTAACACATTCGCGATGCTCCCGTCCTCCCGTACCCGAAAGGCTTGACTTGCATGGGGAGGATCAGGGAGAATGCAGCTGTGGGGAAAAACTCACAGACTCGTTGGATGACCCGTTGCAGAAGGGAGACGTACCATGTCACCCGACCCATTGTATCGTATCATGGTGGTGGACGACGATCCGGAAATCCGCATGGTCGTGGAAGCGGCTCTGACCGAGAAGTACGAGGTCTGCCAGGCGCACGATGGCCTGGACGCCCTCGAGAAACTCGACAAATACGAGCCGGATTTTATTGTTCTGGACCTGCTCATGCCGCTCATGAGCGGCACGGAAGTGTGCGAAAGCATCCGGCGCAACCCGAAATACCAGAACATGCAGGTCCTGTTCCTCTCCGCTCACGACACGCGCGAGGAAATCCAGCAGGCCTACGCCAGCGGCGGCAACCTGTTCCTGTCCAAACCGATTGATCCGGCGCGCCTGCTGCGCAACATCAACGTCTTTTTCGACAACGCCCCCCAACCGCCCCGTCCCAAGAAACTCTCGATCATTCAGGTGCGAATGCTCGACCAGCTCGAAGAGGAGGTGCGTCCGCACCATCGCCAGCCGGCCCCCTCCCAGACCCGCGTTCCCCCGCGCGCCATGGCGCCCCAGGTGGGACAACGCCAGCACAAGTTCCTCGAGCGCCGCGAAGCCCCCGCTCCTCCGCCTTCCACCGCCAACTCGGCCCCCACGCGCCCGCGTGTACTCGTGGTGGAGGACGACAAGGACATGGCCGAGTTGATCGTCCTGTCGCTCGAGGATACCTACGAGGTGACCGTGGCGCCCGACGGGCTGGACGCCGTCGAGAAGCTGGTCCATTATCAACCCGATATTCTCCTGATTGACGTGATGCTGCCGCGCATGAACGGCTACCAGCTCTGTCAGTCCGTGCGGGCCAACCGGGCGTTCAGTGAAATGCCGATTTACTTCGTGACGGCCAAAAATGCGCCGAAGGACCGCGACTACGCCTTGCGGATCGGGGGGGACGGCGTCCTCGGCAAACCGTTCGAGATGGACGAACTGCTCGGGATCTGTACCGACGCGCAGCGGAAACCGGGCTTCCATATCCGGCCCAAACAATTGTCCTACGAGGAAATCCGGGCGCTGGAACACCGGGACGCGAAAGAGGCGGCGGTCCAACCGCGAAGCAAGCAACCGTTCGACCGGCCGGGCCTGATTCAGTAGAAATACGAGACGGATCGCGATCCGCAGAGGCCGCGGATGAGACGACAGGCCAATCCCGTCGGTTCTCTGCGTGAATCTGCGGATTCTTTTTGATACAAATAACCGCAATAGACGGGATCACAGGATAAACAGGATCTTTCTCTGATACATCCTGCTTATCCTGTGATTCTGTTTTGATGGTAAGCCTTTTGAGGGGAGATATGTATCCCCCCGGGGACAGAAAATTCTGGAGGGGAAATCCCGAACTGAGAATGGCCAAAGAGTTACCGCAAATTATTACAAAGAGCCTTTTTGTTGGGGCCTCGAAGCCGTGGGAACGGATCGCGCTCCGGACTCTGGCGCTCAGGCGATCATGTCGAGGGTGGGGCGGTGCGGCGCGGAAGAAGAGGGGCGTGACGAGGAATCGGCAGGCAGGAACGTCCGCGGTTTGCCGAACCGCAGAGCGTCGGCCTTGCGCAAGGCCGAGGCTTCGGGACTTTTGGCCACCTGACGCCACCCTTCCAGGAGAATCGTCAGGGAACTTTTGACCGCCTGCAAACCGACCAGGTCCCCCCGGCGCCCGGCCTGCAGGAGTTGCGAGATATGGTAGCTGTAGATGCGGAAAAGGCTCAGAGCCAGATCGCTCTCCACATTGAAGTTCAAGGCGTCGGACAGGGTCAGGAGGATGTCGGTCGCATGGCGGAGGGGCGGGTGGCGACGGTCTCCTTCGCCCGATTCAATGGCCTCCATGGCCTGCTTGATCGAGGCAATGGCGCTTTCGTAGAGCGAGATGACCAGATCCATCCGGTCGGCGGTGTGAACCTGGGCGGTGAGGTAGGCTTGCGAAAGGCTCTGCATGAGCGGGGCGCTCCTTGCGGGTGAGATCAGGCGACGGCTTTGGAGGTCCAGCCGGAGTAGAGAATGCCGAGCGCTTTCTCGACCGTGGCCAGCAATCCGGAGTCCTGAGTCCGGTCCGCCTCGACCAGTTGCAACTGGTAGTAGCGGTACTGGGCATAGAGGCGACCGGGCAGGGGGCTTGCCTGCGAAAAATCGAGGGAATCGCAGAGCGCTTCCAGACACTTGAGGGCATACCGGATCGCTTCGGTACACGCCGTCCTCCGTCCGTCCGCCACGGCCCGACTGGCCTGACGGACAAAGCGGATGGCGTTGCGGAACACGGACAACAGCGGCTCCATTCGGTCCCGCGTGTCGGCGGTCCACCACATGCGCAACATTTCGAGGGTGTCCCGAATCTGGGGCAGTACGCGGGTGTCGGCTGCCGCGAGCGCCTGACCGGCGATTTCCAGTTGGGAACGATACGGCGCAAAGAGATCGCGGGTGGCGGGAGTGTCACTGAGGAAATCGAGACAGGCGATGAGTTCGCGCAGCGTGAGAGCGGCTTCTTCGACGGTCTGAAAAAGACGCAGGGGGTCCTGGCCGACCTGGGCGTCAATGGCCCGCTGAACGGTCTCGATGGCGTCCGCGTAGAGCGCGGCGACCTCTTCAAAACGGTCACACAGGCGCATTTCCTCGCGCATTACGGTCCTGTTTTCCCTCGTGTCCATCGCGGGGTGTCTCCTTTTTCCCGGGAACTCAAAACCCTTGTGGCTCACACCTTCTCCGGCGGCTCAGGCTTTTGAAGCCGCATCATCGGTTGTTCAGCAGGGTCAGCGCCTGCTTGGGGATAACGTTCGCCTGGGAGAGGATCGAAATTCCGGCTTCCTGCACGATCTGCGCCTGGGTCATGTTGGCCGTCTCGACCGCCAGGTCGGCATCCCGAATGCGCGAGTCCGCCGCGCTGAGATTTTCCACATTCAGCATCAGATCGTTGAGAGTCTGCTCGACCCGGCTGGACAACGCGCCCAGAGACGAGCGGCGCTTGAGAACCTGTTCGGCGGCCACATCAATCGTCTGAATGGCGCGTTGCGCGTCTTCAAAGGTGACAATACTCAGATTCTTGATGGCGGTGGCGGGGTCCACAAAAGCGGTGGTCTGACCGGCGGCCAGACCCAGCAGAGTCTGCGCACTGGCGCCCGCGACCAGAATGGTACGGGGGCTGGTGAGCGTGATCGTCCCCCGCAGAACGGTGTTCAGGTCGCCATTGGCTGTCAGGAGTCCCAGTTCATCCCCCACACTGCCGGTGGTGCTGACTTCGACATTGCGTCCGTCGGTGGCCGTCAGAACCAGTTCGCCCCCCGCCCCCAACGAGGCCGTCACCCCCGTGCGGGTCTGGTTGCGATTGATGGCGGTACACAGAGCGCCGTTGGTGTCGCCCGCAACATAATCCACCGGGCCGATATTGACCCCGTTGATCACCAGCGAGGAGGAAACCCCATCCAGAGAGCCCCCGGCAATGGTCGCTCCCGAAAGCGAATAGGCCCCGGGTTCGACACTGGCGGTCACGCCGGTCTGGTAGGTCATCGAGTTGATGGCATTCATCTTGGCCAGCGCCGAGGCGGCGCCGTCCACGCGGGAAATCTCGTCGAAGGAAGACGCGGGAATGGTGACATTGTTGATAACCAGATCGCCGTTGCCGGCGATGGCGGTGGCGTCCACCGTCTGAGCGGCGGTCAGGGTGGCCACGGAACCGAGAATATTGGTCCGGATATCTTCAATGGCCAGGGGCATGGTTTCCCCCTCGCGGGTTCCCACCTGCAGGCAGACCCCCTGAAAAGAACCATCGAGCAGATTGCGCTCGTTGTAGTTGGTGGTGGTGGCCACGCGCTGGATTTCGCCGAGGAGTTCGTCCACCTCGGTCTGGAGGTAACCGCGCTGGGTGTCAGTGACGGTGTCACTCGACGCTTCGATAGCCAGAACGCGAATGCGCTGGAGAATATCGGTGACCCCGCCGAGGGCCGATTCACTGATATCGAGAAGGTTGAGCCCCTCGTTGCAGTTGTTCTGATTGCGCTGGAGCCCCGTGATTTTGTTGCGCAGGAGTTGGGAACTCGACAACCCGGCCGGATCGTCTCCCGCCCGGGTGATTTTCTCGCCCGAACTGAGCTTCCGATACGAGTCTTCGAGGCGGTCGCCCACCCGGGTCAGGTTGCGGTTGATCCACAAACTGAAGACGTTTTCGTTGATCCGGATCCCCATCCCTGGCTCTCCCCCTGGCGACCTTGGAGCCTTCCCACCCGGAAAGCCCGACCCGCCCTGCCTGTCTTCTTGACAGAGTCCAAGGCGGCAAGCGGTCTGGCGCAAATCCTGTACCATTGCGGGGACCCGATCCGGCCCAGAAGGCAGAGTCCTGACAAATAAGAGGTTAGACTGGATACCCAGCCCGTACGGGAACGCCACCGAGGCAAACTTTGCAGCCTGAGAGGCGATTTTCCCGAGGGACGGGCAATTTTTTCTGGCGCCGGGTGTCAAAAGTCCTTGCCAGCCTCCCCCTCATCCCTGAAAATACCCGAGGTGTCCGGCGTCCCAGTCCGGGACGGTTGTGATGTCTTTTCGGGCGGCACGCGATGATCCTCCAGCAGTTCGGATTCAAGGCGACAGTCCCAGTACCTTCGAGAAAAGGATCCCGTTGTTCAAGACGATGAAAAAATCCAAGTTCTTCCTCCCCCTGTTCCTGCTCACGTTCTCTTTCACTCTGTCCCCCCAAGCCGCCGAATGGGTGGTTCTGCCCGAGCTGGCGCATCCGCATGTGGCGCCTTCCCTGCGCTCCACAACCGCCACCCTGTCGCTGCACTACCCGCAGGTGGTGTCGAACGTCTCCGCGGCCCAACCCGCGGCAGTCCCCGGCCAACCGAAAGAAACGTCGGCGTGGATCGGTTTCGTCCAAGAGGGCAAACAGGTTTTCCTGCCAGCCGCCCTGGCGGTCCAGAAAACCTCGCTCCCGCCAACCGGGCCATCCGACCTGAAAATCGGACAGGAGGTGGTGGACATCACCACGCCCCTGCCGCTGGACTATAAACCGCACGACCTCGTGAAACTCGCCCAGAAATGGAACAACGACGGGGCGGACATGCCCAAACAGATGCGGACCGAAGCGGCACAAGCCACAGAACGCATGCTGGCTGCGGCGGAACAGGCGGGAATCCGTATCCGCGTGGCCTCGGCCTTCCGCAGCGCCGACAAACAGCGCGACCTGTACCTGAAGAAAATCCGCCGGTCGGGTCTGGAACAGAACCTGGTGGCCAAGCCGGGTCACAGCGAACACCAGCTGGGGACCGTGGTGGACGTATGCGGAGCGAACCGCAAGGCCGTGCTGGTGGCCGAATTCGGCCAGACCCCCGAGGGGCGCTGGCTGCACGAGAACGCGAAACGTTTCGGGTTCCGCCAGTCGTACACGGTCGAAAACGCCGCCCAGACGGGTTATGCTCCGGAACCGTGGCATTTCCGCTACCTGGGACAACCCACCGGGGCCAATTGGTAGAAAAGACAGAGCGGCAATGCGAGTCGTTTTCCTGTTTTTGAAGTCCAGCCGCGTGTGACAGGAAGGATCTGGACGTGCAGTCGCTGCGCAACCTCGTGACCGGTAACCGCCTATCGCCTTGGCATTGGGCGCTCGTGCTCATTCTCATCGTCACCACGATCGGCGTGGTGGGTTTCATGGCCATTGTCCCGGGCCTGACCTTTCTGGATGCCTTCTATTCCACCGTGGTGATTTTGAGTACCGTGGGTCTGAAAGATCGTCCGTCCGAAGTGTACCATCAGCAACTCATGGATCATCCCGAGATCGGGAAACAAATTCAGATTTTCACAATTATTATGGTCGTTTTCGGGATCGCTTCGGTGGCGTACGCATCGTCTGTTTTCATTCGTTCGCTCGTCGAGGGGGAACTGCGAGAAGCCATCGGCCTGCAGCGCACCAAACGGAGGCTCAATTTCATGAAGGACCACTACATCATCTGCGGCTACGGGCGCATGGGCGAAACCATCGCCGACATCCTCCACAACGATGGGCACTCGGTGGTGGTGATTGAAGCCAATCCGGGGTTGCGCCTCTCGATCGAAGAAAAAGGGATGACCTGCATCGTGGGCGACGCCACCGACGAGCATTTCCTGAAAATGGCCGTGGTCGAAAAGGCACGCGGCCTCCTGGCGGTCGCCAGCAACGACCCGGAAAACCTGTTCATCACCATGTCCGCCCGTCAGCTCAACCCCAAGATCGTGATCGTGACCCGTGCCCTGTCCCCCAATGTCGAGCAGAAGTTCCGCCGTGCCGGGGCCGACCGGGTGATCCAGCCCTACAAGATCGGCGCGCACCAGCTGGCCCAGGCGGCGCTGCGGCCCACCGTGGTGGACTTCATTGAAATCGCCTCGCGCACGAGCAATTACGACATCGAGATCGAGGAAATCCAGGTCGGCGCCGGTTCGAAGTTGTCGGGTAAACCCTTGAAAGAAGCGGGGATTCTGCGCCAGTTGGGCCTGATCATCATCGGCGTGCGTCCGGAATCGAGTCAACATCTCGAATTCAACCCGTCGGCGGACACGGTCATCCACGCGGGGGACACCCTGGTGGCGCTGGGAAAATCCACCGGGTTGAAGGACATCCGGCCGTACTTTGAGTGATGCCTGCGCACGGCAGAATTGTATCCTTTCTTCCAGGGCCTTATCCCGATCTGCGTGATTCTGATCTTTCTGTTCAAGCATGATCATTCCTCTTGAGGAGGCTGCCGGTATGCCCGAAAGCAGATCGTATTCACATTGCGGGAATGATCTTCACGCGGGGGAAAACGGGGACACATCTCTCTCAACCACACTTCGGTCCGGGTTTTTCTTTCTGCTGTTGTTCGCGCTGGGAGGTGTCAGTGGGTACGCCGAATCCGGGAAGGTGACATTCCCCCGCGATTTCGCGCCATCCGAGGGGTGGGTGAAACCGGTCGAACAACCGTATCGCCAGGAGACCTGCCTCAACGGGAGTTGGGAATTCCAGATCGTTCCGCTTCCGCCCGATTGGAAACGAGAGTCGGGCGTGGCGCCGGAACTGACCCCACCGGCGCCGGACCGGTGGGAAACCCCCCGCATCAAGATTCCCTCGCCGTGGAATGTGAACACCTGGGGTGCGGCACGCGACGTGGGAGAGGGAACGGCGCATCCCTACTGGCCGAGTTCGGTGTATTACCCCAGCTATCCGCCCTTGTGGGACGGGGTGGAAATGGGGTGGTTGCGGCGCACATTCCGGGTCCCCATCGAGTGGGGCGACCGCCGGGTCATCCTGCATTTCGAGGCGGTCGGGGGACAGGCACAGGTATTCGTCAATGGAACGAAAGTGGGGGAACACTTCGGAACCCACCTGCCGTTTGAGTTCGATATCACCTCGCGGGTGAAACGCGAAGGGGAGAATGAACTGCTCGTCGGAGTCCGCAGCGTGCGGTTGTTCGACAAACTGAGCGCGCGGTTCAAAAACATGCGGGCGCCCTACCCGCCCGGATCGAACACCGACGCGCTCTGCGGGATCTGGCAGGACGTCTTTCTGCTCGGACTGCCCGCCGTGCGGGTCGAAGAACCGTTTGTGAAGCCGTTTGTGGACCGGGACACGCTCGAAACGGAAGTAACGGTTCGAAACGATTCGACGCAGAAAAGAGATCTGGAAATCGGGGGGAGTGTTCAACCCTGGGTGAACCTGGCCGGGGACAGTGTGCTCGACGCGCCGGAACCGAAGTGGCGGCTGGATGCGGAGGCGATGCGCCTGTCCCCACAACACATGACCTTGAAACCGGGAGAATCCCGGAGTATCACCCTGAGCGAAAAGGTGGGCGGGCGGTTGAAATTCTGGTCGCCGGAGACCCCAAACCTTTACGGACTCGTCCTGACGGTGAAGAGCGGCGAGCAGGTACTGGACCGCCGGTACACGCGTTTCGGCTGGCGGCAGTTGAAAATTTCAGGATCGAATGTTCTCCTCAACGGACAGAAAATTCAGATGTTCGGCGACCTGTTGCACCCCTTTGGCCCCCTGGTCAATTCGCGCCGATACGTCTGGGCGTGGTACAAAATGATCAAGGACATGCACGGCAACGCCGTGCGTCCGCACGCGCAACCGCACCCGCGCCATTACCTCGACCTGGCCGATGAAATGGGGATTCTCGTGCTCGATGAAACGGCGATGTTCGGCAGTTCTATCAAGATGAACTTCGAGGAGCCGGTGGCGTGGGAACGATTCGCGGAACAGTACGATGCCCTGATCCGGCGCGACCGGAACCACCCGAGCGTGTTCGGGTGGAGCTGGGGGAATGAACTGTTCGCCATCTTCATCTACGATCAGGCGATCGGGCCGGAACAGGCCGATGCCTGGTACCGCCAGCTGGCGGAACTGGGGAATCGGGGACACCGTCTCGACCCCACGCGCGACTGGTTCTCGTGCGATGGGGACGAGGATGTGCGCGGGTCCATGCCCGTGTGGAACAAGCACTTCGGACATGGGTTGCCCGACCTCGCGTTGCTGGAGAAGAACGCCCGGAAACCCCTGATGATCGGCGAGTCGGGCGGCAGCTACTACGCGCGGCCGCACCAACTGGCGGAGTTCAACGGTGACCGTGCCTTCGAAAGTTACCTGGGACGCAACGAAGCGCTCGCGATTGACGTTTACGACAACATCGCCCGGGTCGCATGGCCCAAACTGGCCTTCTACTCCCCGGCCGAAACGGCGTGGTTCGGTCTGGAACACCTGAACTACGGGTACCGGGACTTTTCCCGCCTTCCCGATGCGAACGATGGCGTGTGGTTCCAGCCGTTCGAGGAAGGGAAACCGGGCGTGCAGCCCGAACGGATTCCCCCCTATGTGGCCACACTCAATCCCGGCTGGGACCCCGACCTGCCCCTCTACAAGCCCCTTCCGATGTTCGAGGCGCAGAAGGCGGCTCTGGCCCCGGGTGGCCCCCAAGCCTGTCCCTGGGACAGAAAACCGGAAATCAAGAAGGTCGAGACGTCTGTTCCCGTCCCCACAATCGAGCGTGTGACATTCGCCGGAACGCCCGATGGGAAACTTCACAAAAACCTGACGGAACTTGGACTGCCGCTGGAACAACCCAAGGGGGATTCACCGTCCAGCCTCTGGATTCTCGACGCCGGAACCCTGACGGAAACGGAGTATTCGAAAGTGGAACCGGCAATCCGGAACACGCTGTCGAATAAAGGGACAGTCCTTGTGATGTTGAATGAAAGCCAGTCCGTGCCGGTGTGGCTGCCTGAAATCGTACCCTCGCCGGTCCATCTCTCGGAGCGTCAGGCCACGGCTCTGGTCCCCTGTTCTCCCCATGCGTGGACGGGCGGACTGAGCCTGGCCGATCTCTATTTCTCCGAGGATGGTGTGGACAAACAGATCCTCAAGCGCGGACTGGAAGGCGAATTTCTGAAGCAGGGACAAGTCTTGCTCGAAGCCGGCAACACCGACTGGTCGCAATTCCACGACATGCCGGAAGCGGCCAAGTGCGGCGCAATAGTCCTCTACGAGCATCTGACCAAACCGACCGGGGCCGCGATGGTCGAAGTTTCCAGAGGCCAGGGGAGGGTCCTTGTCTCGACCGTAGAGGTTACTCCCAAGTCCAGGGCAAATCGTACACTGTGGCGCCGGATCTTCGCCAATGCGGGGATACGGCTCCAGGAACCCGTTGAAATCGAAGAGGAGAACCGCGCAAAGGAGCACAACCTTCTGCTCAATGGCCCTCCGGACGCAGCGAAATAGGTCCGCCAGAATATCGTCCCCATTGGGGGGACACCGCCAGAGGAGGCCTTGCGCCCGTACTCAGACGCGTCGGCAACCGGGACCGCTGAGAGCACTGCGCCCACCGCACAAGGGCGTCACTTCGATCTGAGTCGTAATCCGCTCCTTGAGGGCGGCCACGTGCGAGATAACCCCGATCAGTTTTCCGTCCTGTTGCAACCCGGCCAGGGTTTCGAGCGCCGTATCCAACGTATCCTCGTCAAGCGTGCCAAATCCCTCATCGAGAAACAGGGAATCCACCCGGACATTGCGGCTGGCAATCTGCGAGAGCCCCAGAGCCAGCGCCAGCGAGACGATGAAACTCTCGCCCCCGGAAAGATTCAGCGTCGAACGTATCTCGCCCGCCTGGTAACGATCAATCACGTTGAGTTCCAGCGGGGTTTTGCCTCCCTCCCGGGTCAACAGATAGCGGTCCGTAATTTTCTCAAGCTGGCGGTTGGCGTGGCCGATCAGCATCTCGAACGTCAGGCCCTGGGCAAAGTTGCGGAACTTCTTTCCATCGGCGGAACCGATCAAGGTATGCAAGTTGCTCCACCGGGCAAACTCTTTCTGTTGCGCGGTGATCTTCTCCGCGCGATCCCGCCAGATCTGTTTATGGCTCTCGTTATCGCTCAACTTCTGCCGCAAGCCGCCGATTTCCTGTTGGAGTTCCTTCTGCGTGGTCAGGGAGGTTGCCAGTTCCTGCGCCAGTTCCTCACGGGATTGATCCGTCAGGTTTTTCCGGCGTTCGGCCTGAAGTTTCTCGTCGTTGTCACGCTGGCGCGTCCGCAGGGCCGTTTTCTCGGCGGCCAGTCCTTCGACTTTCCGGGTCAGGGCTTCCCGTTCCTCACCGGACAGGCGGGCTTCCAGAAAGCAGGCTTCCGTTTCAAAGTGGGACTGGACAAGCCGTTCCGAGAAAGCCGCTTCCGCCTTTTCAAGGAGAACGGATTGCTTTTCGATTTTCATCCGGTACGACTGCGCCAGATTCCGGGTTTCACCCAGTTTCTGTTGCGCGGCCTCGTGCGCCTCACGTGCGGTTTCCACCCGCCTTTCCGTTTCCTCGACCTCGCCGGAAAGGCGCTTGTCTTCCCGATCTGGATCCCGGTCCCCGAAGAGCGTCTTGCGATTTTCCTTCAGGGCGTCCCGTTCCCGGCTGAGCGCCTCGATCATTTCGGTCTCACTCTTCAGGGCCGCTTCAAGCGTTTCGGCCTGTTCCGCCTGGTGTTTGATTTCAAGTTCCAGGGCCACAATCCATTGTCCAAGCTGGGCCGTCTGATCCTGCGATTCCTGCCACTGGTCGCGACGCGAGATCAGGTCAGCCAGCACGGCATCAAGGGTGTCCAACTCGAGGGTTTCGGCGCCATAGAGAGCGACGTCGCGCTGGACCGCTTCCGCAAAACTCTTGAGCCGCTCGGAAAAGTCCTGAACCGCCTGTTCGAGTCGCGTGGCCTCCTGCTCCGCTCCCTTCCGTTCGTGCGCCGCCGACTGGGCCACCCGTTCCGCTTCCGCCAGAGCCTCGCGGGCGTTCTCCCGCCCGACCCGCAAGATCTCGATCTTCTTTGTTAATCTCTCAGAGGCCTCAATCACCGACAGGGAGTCGTTCCGTTTGCGACGGTTTTCCTCCAATACCTCGGACAAGAGGGGGGACAGGTCTTCCTCCTGTTTGGGGGACTCGATCTTCAGCGCCTTCAACCCCTCGTCTATCGAGGCGGTCTCCGTCGCTTCCTTCTCCTCGAGTTCCCGTTGTTTCGCGGCGTTTTGTTCCAGGCCCATGTCCGCCCTCGCCGTTTCAATCTTCAATCTGGACAAGGCGTCGTCAACTTGCTTCAACTCTGCGCGCGCGCATTTCAGGTCTTCCAGAGTTTTGTCGAATCCGGGAAGCTTGCCCGTCGCATAGGGGTGCTCGGTGGCGCCGCAAAGCGGGCAGGGTTCGCCATCCAGAAGGTGTTCTCGTTCGTCCTCGAGGTTCTGGATTCTCTTCACCAGATCGCGTTGCGTCTCGAGCAGCTGGACCCGGCTTTCCACCTCGCCTTTCTTCTTTTCCTCTTCTCGAAGGCTGCGTTTCCGGGCCGCCTGCTGTTTCAGAAGATCGGTCTGCTGGAGTTTCAAATCCTCGCGGGATTGCCGGTTCTGGAGGGAGGCGGAAACCGCTTCCCATGTCCGGATCAGCAATCGCCCGCGTTCATCGAGTTGCGTCTGTGTTGTCCGCCAGTCCGCCAGGTCACGTCCGGCCAGGCCCTCCAGGAGGGCGTCCTGGCACTCCTTCAAGTGGGCCTCGGCCGTTTTCAATTCCTGCGTGCGCGTCTTGAACGTGGCCGCGCATTGCTCCTCTTCGCGCTTCTTCTGGAGCGCTTTCTTCCGGGCGGCGTCGCACTCATCCGCCTTGTGCCGGGACTCTTCCCGCTGGTCCAGGAGGCGGTTGAACTGTCCCCGAATGTGGGCCAGATTTTCGACCAGCCCACCGTCGGCGGCGTGTTCCTCGAGCCGTTTCTGGACATCCGCGAGGTCTTCCCGGGCCGTCTGAAGTTTGCGTTGGTTTTTCTCCGTTCGGTCATGGAGTTTTTCGCGCTCTTTTTTCTTTTCCGAAACCGACTTCTCCGATTGCGCGATCGGTTTCCGCTTTTCTTCGATCTGGAGGTCGAGGACGCGGATCTTGTGCGTGAGTTCCGCCGTTTGTTTCTGTTCCGTTCTCTTTCGATCCTGGTTCCCGATGGCTTCTTCCCGGATCTGAGCCATCTGTTTCAGTTCCGCTTCCTGGTCGGGAATCTTTTCCCGACATTCGTCCAGCAGTTTCCGGTCTGTTGCCTGTTGCCCGCGGAACGCCTCGAGACTCGCATAGTCTTTATCGAGTTCCAACGCCCGGTTGGCACGGTCCAGTTTTTCACGATCCGGTTGAAAAGCCTCCACCCGCAAGGCCAGATCGTCGGCTTGTTGGGTCAAGAGGAGACGCGCCCCTTCGAGGCATTCGATGCCGTCGAGCCAGTCGAGCCAGCGGCCGAGTTGCTCGATTCGTTGCTGAAGGTTCCCGGCCAGCGGCTCTTTTTCTTTCAGGTCCGCCTGCAGACGCTGTTCTTCCACCTCCGGGAGAATCAGGAGCCCGGTCTGTTCGGCCTGCAGGGTCTCGAGTTTCTTCTCCTCCTCCGCACGCTTTTCATGAACCGACCGGGAAATCCGGCTGTAGATCTCGGCCCCCGTGATCTGTTCGAGAATTTCCGACCGTTCATTATCCTTTGTCTTCAGGAACGTATCGAAGCAACCCTGGGCGAGCAGCATCGAGCGGGTGAACTGTTCAAATTTCAGACCGGTGACTTCGACAACCTGTGCGGCCACTCCTTTCTTTTTCTCATTGAGGATCTTGTCGGTATGCGCGTCGCTGATCTCGTGTCGGGCCGGTTGCAAGTTTCCATCGTATCTCCCACGCGCCCGATTCTGGCTCCAGCAGCAACGGAACCGCCCCTTCTGCGTCTCGAATGTAACCTCGGAAAAGCACTCGTCCGTCTGGCGGGACATGATTTCATTACCACTCGTGGTGACACTGTCAAGTCGCGGTGTCCGGCCATAAAGCGCCAGGCAGATCGCGTCGAGCAGGGTGGTCTTACCGGAACCGGTGGGACCGGTGATGGCGAAAATACCCGATGAGACGTAGGCGGGATCGGTGAAGTCAATCGTCCATTCGCCCACGAGCGAGTTCAGATTTTTGAAGCGTACCTGAAGTATCCGCATCTCTCGGTTCCCGTTATTCCTTCTGTACGTCCTGCTCTTCGACGATCTGGACGATTTCGCGATAGGTGGCCATCAGTTCCTGCCGTTGTTCCCCAGACAGGTTGCCTTCGGCGTCAAGCCGCCGCTCGAAGACCTTGTCCACATCGAGCGAATCGAGGGTTTCCCCCGCGAACTGGCTGTTCAGCGCGTGTTCCCGGACCTGGTTGTTCTTGATGCAGAGAATCTCCAGCCCATTCCCCGAAACGATCTCGTCCAGCCTCTGACGCAGGTCGCCAATGACCTCCGTTCCGTTGTACTCGACTTCCAGCCAGACCTCGCTCTTTTCCTCTTCCAGGCGTTTCAGGCGACCGGCAATCCCCTCCCAATCCCCCTCCACGTGTTCCAGCCGCTGGAATACGGGGACAGGGAGCGTCCGGACTTCCGCCTGACGCCCGGAGAATTCCACCAGGCAGACGATTTTTTCCTGCCGGGCTTCGCCAAACCCCATCGGAAGAGGGGAACCACTGTAGCGCCGGTAATCCGATCCGTGGACTTTCTGGGGAACATGGAGATGCCCCAGCGCCACGTAGTCGAGGGTGTCCGGGAAAATGTCCGATCCGACCTCGGCCAGCGAACCGACATACAATTCCCGCACGCCGTCTCCCGTCACCGTCTGCCCCCCCGCGGCAAAGAGGTGGCCCATACCCACGACCGGAAGGGTCTCTCCCAGTTCCTGCCGTTTTCGTTCGGCCAGACCGCAGACGCCGGCATAATGCGAGCGGACACCTTCCAACATCTTGCGTTGTTTGTCTTCCAGGGTTTCGCCCGCTTCGGACGTCCGGATATCGCGATCGCGCAGGTAGGGAACCGCACAGACCAGAAGTTCGGGAACACCATCCCCGTCCAGAAGGGTCAGCACTTCCTCTTCGAGCGATTCCGGTCCGGCGGCGAGACCGATGACGTGAACATGCAGCGCCCGCAGAATTTTCCGGGGCGCATCGAGAAAGGTCGGGGAATCGTGGTTACCCGCCGTGATGACAATGTGCCGACAGAAAGCCGAACGGGCAACGCGGGCCAGGAACTCGTAGTAGAGTTCCTGAGCGCGGTTGCTCGGTGTGCCGGTATCGAACACATCCCCGGCGATCAGGAGGGCATTCACCCCTTCCCGCTCGATAGTCTCGACGAGCCAGGTCAGAAAGGCTTCAAATTCGGCGTACCGTTTTTTCGCGTAAAGAGTCCGGCCAATATGCCAGTCGGAGGTGTGGAGGATTTTCATGTCGGCTTTCCACCCCGGGAGACTCACTGTTGCGACGAAAACTTCCACTCGTCCTTGTACTTCAGCCGGGCCTTCTCGTGTTCCGCATAGGTGCGCGTAAATTCGTGACGCCCGTCCCCCTTATAAACGTAGAACAGGTAGTCCGACTTTTCCGGCTGGAAGGCGGCCCGGAGGGCATCCTGACCCGGGTTGCAGATGGCGCCCGGGGGAACCCCCTCGTGCCGGTAGGTATTGTAAGGCGAGTCCGTCTCGAGGTCCTTCAGGGTCAGGGGCGCATCCCACTTGTTGAGCAGATAACAGACGGTCGCGCAGCTCTCCAGACGCTTCTTGTCCCGAAGGCGGTTGTGGTACACCGACGCGATGAGGGGCATTTCCTCGGACAACCGCGCCTCGCGCTGGATGATCGAAGCCAGCACGACCGACTCCTGAAACGTGAGGGGGAAAGCATTGGGGCTGTTCATGCCCGGTTGCAGTCCGAGGCGTTTTGGCGAATGGATGACTTCGGAAAACTGCGCGGCCAGACGCCGGATCACCTCCGCCTCGTCCAGACCGGGCGAGAACTGATAGGTGTCGGGAAACAGGTACCCTTCGGCGCTGGCGGAGGGAATCCCGACGCTCTTCAGAAATTCCGCGTCCTCGCACAGCTGGAGAAAACGTTCGCTGCTGTGGATGATCCCCTTTTCCTGAAGGCGCTGCGCCATCTGGCGCGTGGTCCATCCCTCGGGGAACGTGACTTTGGTGGCCTGCGTGGCGGGGGCCTGATTCAGTTGCCGCAGAATCTCGACCGGAGGTGTCCCCGGAACAAATGTGTGCTCGCCCACCTGAATTCCGCGCTCCGACTTCCGAAGGAGCGCCAGCGCCATGAGCGGTTCCCAGCGGTCCACCACCCGGGCTTCTTCGAGTTTCTGTGCCACCGACCGGAGCGACTCGCCCGCCTTGACTTCCACACGCAGGGAAGGCTCGGCGCCCGCCTGCCGCAGATCGCGTCGGGCCCACCAGGAAAACCCGCCCAGACCCGCCAACCCGGCCAGCAGAATCAACAGGAAGAAAATCCCCAATATTTGAAACAGACACCCGAAAACGCGCAGGCAGCCCCGCCGGGCAGGAGCGAGAGACGGCCCCCCGGACGAAGAACCGGTCGCGGGCCCGCCACCCGGCCCATATGCCCCCGCGCTCTGTTTGTTCGCTTTTTCAGTCTGGTCCATTTTTCAACTTTCAGAAAACAATCTCCGAGAACGCGCAAACACGAAGGACAGATTCTCTATCGGATCGCGATCGCTCCACTCTCGCACACGGCCTTGCACGCGCCGCAACGGATACAGCCCTTCTGCGTCACCTGCGGCTTGGTTCCCGGGCGTCCGGTGATGCACCCGATCGGACAAACCGGGATACACAACTGACAGCCGTTGCACTTCTCCGGGTTGATGACCGCGGGCATACCCTTCCCCTTCCAGCCGCCCAGGCAGCTGGTTTATTGTCGCTTTCGCAGGGAGGAGAATCAACCCCAAATTCTCGCCTCGCGAAAGCGGAGGGGCATCTCGAACGCGTTACACGACGGCACGGACCTTCCACGCCAAAGGAATCCCTGAAAGGGATAAAGATACGATAACCCAGGGCCGAGCGAAGCGTCGCCCGGGGTTATCGGTTGTTCTTTTCCGTGAATGGGCCCAACAAAACTCAGGAAATCCGCTCTTTTGTCGAGCCCATTCAGCGACCCGATAGAGGGGACGTCTTTCCCAGGGCGGTGCTTCGCTCGGCCCGGGGAAAGCATGTGTCAGCCTTTCAGGCTTTTCCTGTGCGACCGCCTATCGCTTCGACACCACACGAGCGGTAGAGGCACACGACGTGACGTTCCATTGATCCTTCATCTTGGGATTGAAGGATTGGAAAAGATCGGATCTATTGAGTTTTTCAGCCCCCGGAGGGGGCGACCGTGAGGTGCTTCGCAGGCTTGTAAGCCAGCCGGGGGTGACCGAAGGGCCCCCCCGGAATAGGCCCAAAATAGGTAAAAGCCCTGAAGGGGCGTCCCAAACATAAAGGATCAAGGGCCGTTCGGGGGTGCATCTCCCGAATTTGCGGGAAGGAGGGTTGTGATCAATCGAACCGATGGGGGATGAAAAGCCCGAAGGGCTTGTACATACGATAGCCCAGGGC
>DAOPYU010000013.1:0-22978 GCA_035353095.1 Candidatus Sumerlaeota bacterium
CCTGTAGATTCTCTTGCCGGGAAGCCGGGGGCGTGTTAGGTATGGGGACAGCCGCCAGGAAGACGCGTGCGCCGGGGTTCCACTGGCAAGCCCGGAAGACGGACGTTCGAGTCTTCTTTGATCCGGAGAGTCTGTGTAAAAAGTAACTCTTTAGCCGTCTGTTGCATGCGGCTGATTTCTCTCTGGAACCACAACTGCGGGAAACCGCGAAAATTTCGCGATTTTCGCGCCTTTCGCGGTTCCACTTGCAGTGGTTGATTACTGGTTTACTGTAAAAAGGACCGCCCCGTAAGAAGACTTCTCCCCCGGGAACGCCAATCTCCGGATTGGCGCGGAAAAAGACGATGAACTCCGTCCCCCCCGCCAATCCCCATAAAACCGCCCCCGGCTGGACCCGTTTCCAGGCCCTCTGGCCCCTGTTGCCCCTCTGCCTGTTGCTCTTTCTGCATGGGCGGATGGTGAGTTGGCCCGTGGAACGGATCGAACGCGCAATCGAGTACCCCTACCAGCTCGACGCCGAGGAAGGGTTCCTCCTGGCCCAGGCGCTGCGCTTTCAGGCGGGGGAGGGACTGTATCGTTCCCTGGCCGAACCGCCCTACGTGGTGGACAACTATCCGCCCCTCTACCCGGTCCTCTGGAGCCTGTTCGTCTCGCCGGATGCCCCCACCCTCGAAGCGGGGCGGTGGATCACGGCCCTGAGCGCGGGGGCGGCGCTTCTGGGGATGGCCCTTCTGATTCTGGGGCAAGGCCGCGCCGGAGCATGGGTCCGCGCATTCTGGCGGCGGCGATTCTCGTCACAATCCTCTTCCGGTCTCGAGGATTCGCCCCCTCCCTGGGGCGCCGCGCAGACCCTCCTGATCGCGCTCCTCTGCCCGGCGATGTTCGCCGTCACCTACGCGTTTCAGCGGTGGGTGGCCTACGCCCGGGTGGACTTTCTCTCCATCGCCCTGAGCGTGTGGGGACTGGTTGTCTTTGCGCTCCGGGGGACCCGATCCGAGGGACGCCTGGCCCGCTGGCTTGCCATTCTGCTCTTCACGCTGGCGCTCCTGACCAAGCAGACCTCGGTCGCCGCACCGGCAGCCTGCGCAATCTGGCTTTTCGTCCGGGACCGGCGCCAGGGCATTCGTTTCGTCCTGTTCCTCGTGCTCGCGGTGGGGGGAACAACGGCCCTGCTCTGCGCCCTCACCGCCGGGCGCTACTGGGCGCACACGGTTACGTACAATCAGAATGTCATGCACTGGAACGAACTGTTGCTCTGGGTGCGGCATTTCTATGAGTGTTACGCCCTGTTGCTGCTCGTGCTGGGGGGTCTGGGAGTCTGGACCCTTGCCGGGATCTGGAGGCGTTTTCGCTCGAAGGCCGCCCCGTCCGAAGACGTGTCTTCCGACCCGGACCTGACGCTTTACCTCCTCTACGCGGCGCTCAACGCCGCCTCGCTGGTGACCCTGGCCAAGGCGGGTGCGGCGGAGAACTACCTCCTCGAGCCGCACCTGGCCGCCGCGTTGTTTCTCGGCGTGGCGCTCGACGCGCTCCTGGGCCGGTTGCACGCACCGGGTCGGAAATGGCTGGGGGCGACCGCCGTTGCCGTCTGCGCGCTGGCGATTCTGCTCGGAAACGGGTGGGGGTATTCCCCGTGGGCGCGCCTGTTCCACTTCTCCGCGCCCAGCCCGGTTCTCTCCGGCCTGACCCAGGGCGCGCGTGTCGAACAGGCCATCCGGCAGCGGCCCGGACCGGTCCTGAGCGAAGACCCCATCTACCATCTGCGCCTGGGACGCCCCGTTCTGTTCCAGAATTTCATCATGACCCAACTGGCGAGCGAGGGGAAATGGGACGAATCGCCCCTGCTGCGCCGTATTGAGGCGCGCGAGATCGCGTTGGTGGTGTCGCACCAGAAACTCGAAGATGCCGACCAGTTCTTCAACCGCTACTCGCCCGCCCTTCGCCAGACGATTCTGGAGAACTACCGTCTCCTCGAAACCCTCCCGCGCCCCAGCGCCCCGCAGGAGCCCTACCCCCCCCTCCAGACGATCTACCTCTACGAACCGCGTTTATCCGCAGATGCCGCAGATTTACACCGATAATCGCAAAAGCCATTTGTTTGTCATCAGTACTGCTATCTCGCAAAATCTGCGCAAGCCGCGACTATTTCAAATACAACGGAAACCGCCTTATTCAACCGCGAAAGGCGCGAAAGACACGAAAAATCAGTTTTTCGCGCTTTTCGCGTCTTTCGCGGTTTCTTCTTTTGGCTGCGGCTTCGCTGCGTCAGGAAAATCCGCGTCCTCTGCGGATTCTTTCCCCTCGCCTTTCAATCTGCCCCGGAAAACCGCCTCACAGCCCTGTTGCAAAATCCGGAAACGGGCATTACAGTGGATTCGATTCCGGCGTGGACGGTGGTTTGTTCTGTCCTTCGAAGGGATTGCGTTCTGGTTTTCGTGTATTTCGAGTGTTTCGTGGTCAAATAATGCGGTTTCTTTTGCGCCCTTTCGATTGTGACTTGGTATTAAGGAGTCTTCATGTCCCCGAAATCCTCCCCGGCCCGACCTGCGTCCGGTTCGCTCACCCAGTCCGCCCTTTCGCTTGAGAGCCTGATCGCCTCGGACTTCAAACCCCTGGCGGGCAAGAGTGTGCTGATCGTCGGTGACCTGATTCTGGACCACTGCCTGTGGGGCAGTGTCGAGCGTACCACGCCCGAAGCGCCCGTCCCGATTGTGCGCCACGAGCGCGACACGTGGGGACTGGGCGGCGCCGCCAATGTGGCGCACAACGTCACCTCGCTTGGCGGCAAGGCGTTCCTGGTCGGGACCATCGGACGCGACGAAGCGGGCGTCCAGATGCTCTCCCTTCTCAAGAAAGCCGGGATTGACACCTCGGGGGTCGTTTCGGTCGAGGGGCGTCCCACGACCCTCAAGACGCGCGTCATGAGCATGGGCCAGCAGCTGCTCCGGATAGACCGGGAAGAAACAGGGCCCCTGGATGACCGGAATATAGAGAAACTGACCGCGTCCGTCTGCCGTCTGGCCGGCAAATGCGGGGCGGCGCTCCTGAGCGACTACGCCAAGGGTGTGCTGGGGCCCGAGGTCATCGCCGCCAGCCTCGCGGAGGCCCACCGGCGTGAGGTGCCTGTTCTGGTGGACCCGAAGGGACAGGATTACTCGAAGTACCGGGGGGCGGACCTGCTCACGCCCAACCTGCGCGAGGCGACGCTCGCCGTGGGACACCCGATTCAAAATGACGCGGACCTCGAACGCGCCGGGCGGCAGTTGATTCGCCAGTGTGGTCTCCAGGCGATTGTCATCACGCTGGGGCCGGAGGGCATGGCGATCATTCGTCCGCGCGGAGCCGTGGCGCGCATTCCGGCGCGGGCACGCGAGGTTTTTGACGTGACCGGCGCGGGCGACACCACCATCGCCACCCTGACGCTGGGTCTGGCGGCGGGCCTGCCACTGGACGACGCGGCGGCGCTGGCCAACCATGCGGGTGGTATCGTGGTGGGTAAACTCGGCGTGGCCGCCGTGACCCCGCAGGAATTGAAAAACGCCGTGACGGGTGGGGGAGCGATCTCGAAAATCCGCTCAATCGAGGAATTGAAGGGCCTCCTGGCCAACCAGCAGAGTACGGGGCGCAAGGTGGTCTTCACGAACGGCTGCTTCGACCTGCTGCACACGGGGCACATCCGTTTTCTCCACGAGGCGCGGCGTCTGGGCGACATTCTGGTGGTGGGGCTGAACACCGACCGGTCGGTGCGCGCGGTGAAGGGCGCCAGTCGCCCTATCCTGCCCCAGGAGGAACGCGCGGCGATTCTCTCGGCGCTCGAGGTGGTGGATTACGTCGTGTTCTTCGACGACCTGACCCCCGAGCCGTTGCTCGAGGGCCTGCGACCCGACATTCTCGTCAAGGGGGACACCCAGGACCACGTGGTCGGGCGCGAGATCGTCGAGAACTACGGCGGCGTGGTACGGCAGTTGCGAGTGCAGTCCGGCGTGGGCGCCCGGCACCTGGCCTCGATTGTCGAGAAATGTGGCGACGTGTCGCCCGAAAAGAAAGCATCGAAACGGCGCAGTCGGTAGGTTGCGCTTCACCCGCGAGCGCAGCCGGCGCCCGCTTTCCGTCAGGACCCATTTGCCATGTTGGGACGCATCTTCCCCAAAGCCTCCTATCAGACCGCGGCGCCGTTCGTGCTGGCGGCGCTGTTGCTCGTGGCGACCCTCCTTATTTCGTTCCTGAGCGGGTACCAGATTTACCGGCGTTTTGATGAAGCGAAAACAGAAGAGACGCAGAAGAACCTCGAGTTCCTCAAGTACGTGGCCGAAACCTATGAGTCCAGCATTTCGGGCTCCGCAAGCCTCTACATGAATGAGATCTATGGAAATCTTCCGACAACAGACAAGGCCTGGAAAGACAAGATAGACGAAATCAAGAAGTTGTTCGAGGGAATAGAAGACCCCCTCGCCGTGACCCTGGACCGGGTCTCCAAACTCACCCGCGCCACCTCGGTCGTTCTCTTCTATCCGCAGCAATATGTGATATTCGACTCTTCCGACAAACTGTCTCCCGGTTCGTTGCCCGAGTTCCGGGAAAACGACAAGGAGGCTTTTCTGCTCGCCTCAAGTGGAACGACTGTCACGATCACGGTTCCCACCACCCTGCATGAACCCCAGGTGGTCCACCAGTACACTCCCATCCGGATGAAGGAAAAAAATTCTCAGACCGGCGCCGTCCTGCGGATTGAAGTGCCTTACAACGGTTTGAAACAGACCGACGACATCCGGAAGCTGGGCCTTTCCCTCGCCGCCGTGGTCACCGGTCTGACCGCCATCGTCGCCCTGCTGTTCTACCGCCTGATGAGCGCCTTTATCCGGATTTCCGAAACCGCCGCCCACGCCGACCGCCTTCAGGCCATGGGGACCCTCTCCGCCGGGATCGCCCACGAACTGCGCAACCCCCTCGGGATCATCCGCGCCCTGGCCGAGGGGTTGCGCTCCGACTTCGAGGAGGACGATCCCCGGCGCGAAATGGTGGACGACATCACCGGCGAAGTCGAGCGGCTTGGCCGCCTGGTGGCCGATTACCTCCAGTTTGCCCGCCCGGACGTCCGCCAGCCGGACGATCAGGCCCGCCCCATCGAAATCATCGAAAACCTCATGCTGCTGATCCGCAAGGGGGACAAGGCGTCCGTTCCGCTCGAACTGCGCGCCGCCCAGAACCCGCCCAATGTGGACATGAATTCCACCGCCTTCCGTCAGGTCATGATGAACCTGATCATGAACGCCATTGAGGCGTCCGATTCCAACCAGCCCATCGTGATCGAGTTCCAGACGCGCCGCAACAACAGCCAGGTCCGGATCACCGTGACCGACCGGGGGTGCGGAATTTCGGAACGCGAACTGCGCCACATCTTCGACCCCTTCTACACCTTGAAGGCGCAGGGCACGGGATTGGGACTGGCCATCTGCTACCAACTCGTGACGGAGTGCCGCGGCAAGATCAACATCGAAAGTGCCGAGGGCAAGGGAACCACGGTGGAACTGATCCTCCCGGCGGTTCCGGCCAAACCGCGCGTGGAAGCGAACAACTGAACCTTGAAACCGCAGTTGCGCGAACAAGTCGTTTGGAATCAGGCAGACTCAAAAAAAACCGGAGGGTGAGTTTCAGGGAGCGAAAACCGGCTTCGGAAGAGAGAAAGATGCGAGAGAAAGCGCCAACGGCGCGACCTTATACCAGCCTGGGGCATCGCCCCAGGAGAACCGATCGGTTTATTCTCACAAGGGCTGAAAGCCCGTACTATTCAGATATTTTGCCCTTCTTCTATAGTTCGGGCTTTCAGCCCTCATGAAAAAGGGACACGAATCCAGGGGCGACGCTTCGCTTGCCCCTGGCTGGTATAAATCCGCGCCGTTGGCGCTCAACTGCGGTTTTCAGGCTGAACCGTATCGTGCAACGATTCCTCAAACAGGAGGGAAATGTCATGACCCGGCGGGTGTTGTGGGAAAAACGTCTCGAATGCGGAGTCCGACTGTGTGTCGTTCAGGGGGATCTCACCGAGGAAGCCGTGGACGCCATCGTCAATGCGGCCAACTCGCACCTGGCGCATGGGGGCGGGGTGGCCGGGGCTATTGTCCGGCGCGGCGGACGGATTATTCAGGAGGAAAGCGACCGGGTGGCGCCGGTTCCCGTGGGACACGTCGCCCTGACCGGGGCGGGGAGTCTTCCCGCCCGCGCGGTCATTCACGCCGTCGGGCCCCGGATGGGGGAGGGTGACGAGGACGCCAAACTGAAGAGCGCCGTGCGGGAGAGCCTGAAACGGGCCGCGAAAGAAAACTTCGCCTCGATCTCCCTGCCCGCCATCAGTTCCGGCATCTTCGGCTACCCCAAGGACCGGTGCGCGGAGGTCCTTCTCGCGACCACCCTGGAATTTCTGAAAGACCACCCTCAGACTCCGATCCGCGAAGTGAACTTCTGCAACTTCGACGATCTCACCTGTCGGATCTTTCTCGAACACTTCCGTGCCACCCTCGGAGAAAGCGACCATGCCCGCTAACATCGAAATCAAAGCCTCGGTTCCCGACTTCCCGGCCCTGCGGGCCCGCGCCGAAGCCCTCAGCGGTTCCCCCGGCCAGACGATCCAACAGGACGACACGTTCTTCCATACCCCGAAGGGCCGCCTCAAACTCCGGACCCTCGCGCCTTCCCGAGGCGAACTGATCTATTACGAGCGACCGGACACCCCCGGGCCCAAGACCTGTCACTACCGGATCTCCCGCACGGACGACTCGGACAGCCTGCGCGCCGTGCTCACCGAGGCGTTCGGCGTGCTGGGCCACGTGCGCAAGACGCGGATTCTCTATCTCGTGGGCCAGACCCGGATCCACCTGGACGACGTCGAGGGACTGGGCCATTTCATGGAACTTGAAGTGGTGATGCGGGAGGATCAGTCGGAAGCGGAAGGAACCGCGATCGCACACGACCTGATGGCTCAACTCGGCATCGCGCCGGAGAACCTGGTCGAAGGGGCATATCTCGATCGGATGGGGTGAGTCCGTAGAAGGCTATTACCGGTTCTCGGGATCATTTAGTCAGACTCTGTACAAGACAATCCACTTCCGTGTACGGATTCCGATTCATCCCGTCATTGCCGGATTCTTCGTGGTATTGTCTCACTCTTTCGGCATTCTGGGTTGCCGTTGGATACTTCTTGATAAACTTCTCTGGGAATTCCTGGTTCTTTTCGTACTCGGGCCAGTATTCCTTCAAACGCTTAATAGATTCGTCGCCATCTTGAAGCGGGGCCGCCGTGTATTTTTCGTGAAGAATCAGCCAGTACTCGAAGCTCGGATCGGAATACGCCACTCGGATCGCGCTATTTCTCGCCTTTTCAATTGCTTCCCCAGCGAGGCGACGACGCTCGTCATGGATCTTCTCCAGATCAAAGACGACCCACACTTCATCGTACTCGACCCGATCAGGTCGTTTCTTGGCTTCCCTTTCCCTCTTGGCTCGGAGTTCCTTTGCTTCATTGACCAATGTGATGGGATCGGTCGCGTCCGGATGAACAACTTCTACGTTGGTCCTCAAACCAAGATACTTTCTAAGTTTCTTGAAGTAATTGGGTTCAGTCTTTTCCCCCTCCGTCACAATCAGGAACTTTTTCCCAGACTTCAGATTGAGAGGTTTTTCACGTCGGAAATGGGGGCCCTTCCGTTCTCGCGATTGGGGAGGAATCATCGTAACAACCCTTCCGGGATGTACGGAATGGCGCCATATCGGCCTGCCAGGTATCCTTTGGCCAACGCTTCATCCTTTCGGGGACTATAGTCGGTCAGGGGGTACAGATGGGTTGTACCGGCAGGGGTCTTCTCCGTGAACCAAATCTGATCCCGGCGCAGAAGGCCACAATCCAGTAAAAGAGGGCTGTGGGTTGTGAAGACAACCTGTGCGCCATCAGAATTAACCCGGTTGTCAACTACTAATTGAATTAGCGCCTTTGCCAAAAGTGGATGCAGACTAGTCTCAATTTCATCAATAAAGACCGTATTGTCACTAGCAAGGAAAAACCACCAAGGCCCCATCAATTCAAAGTACCGCCGCGTTCCCTCAGACTCCTCCTCTATATCAAAGAGTACTGGCGTTTCATTTCCAACCTGATGGGCAAATCTTACCTTCATTTTTCTGAAAAAAGATGTCTCTGATAGAGTCTCTCCAATTTCCACTAACTTATCCTGAGACATATTATCTATGTTGAGTAGATTCTTGACCCGTTCATAATCTATCTCACCCTTTTCAACAAAAACATCGACAACCCCAATATCTGCATTCTTTAAGAGAGATACAAAAAATTCTCGATAAGAATCGGAAAACTCTGAAAGCATCTCTGCCGTCAATGGGGTGTAAAGAGAATTCGTTTTTCCTGGATTGAGAAAACGAAGATTCTTCGTAAACCAATTGAATACCGGCGTGAGTTGTGGGTGGTTGAATTGCGGTCCCACCGAAAGAAAGAGTGAGTTTTCACGAGTTTTTTCCTGGAGATCCTTGTCGTGCTTGAAGGTGGAGGCTGGTTTTGCCCACTCGTAGATTTGCTTCTCCTCGTTGTAGGTCCGATGGTACCACCGTTGAGCCAAGCCTTTGGGATATGCCACCAGAAACTCTTCGATAACTCGCGTGGGAGTGACCGAAAGGCCGAACTGATACCGAACGTTCGCCGCCACAAAGGTGATTTCGAAGGTGGAGGGTTTTGAGGCCGACTCGGAATCCAGTTTAAAAGGGGTGGTAGCGATCAGTTCTCCCGGTTTGATTTCGGTCACCGATGTCTCCACAAACTTTTTCAGGAACCGGATGGCATCCAGCACATTCGACTTGCCGGAAGCGTTGGCGCCGTAGAGAGCCGCGCCTTTGAGATATTTGAGTTTGGAAAGGCCCGGCAGATTGCGTTCGATCACGCATTCCGGCAGATCCTTGTCGGCGTTCGACGCCACGAGGCTGAAGGTTTGTTGCTCTCGGATGGAGCGGAAGTTGGATACTTTGAATTCGATCAACATGACGCTATGATAGACCTACAATTCCGAATGTCAATTCGTTTTTTGTGGTTTTTTCACAAAAAAGGCACCAAAGTGTCAGGTTTCTCGTAAAGAAGAGGAAAAAATGAACATTCGGGTCGGAATCCGAGTGACTGGATAGAAAAATCCGGGGGAAGATATGATCTCTCCCCCCAGAAGACATTGAAAAGATTTGAGATACCGCGCTTTTACTTCTTCGTACCCTTTTTCGCCGGAGCCTTCGCCTTGGCGGTGGAGGGCTTGGCCTTGGCCGCTTTGGGGGTCTGGGTGAGGTAGAGGTCGTAGGCTTCCCGGGGTTTGAGGCCGTCGTGGACCACGCCGCGGACGGCTTTGATCATGGCGATGGGGTCGTCGGCCTGGAAGACGTTGCGGCCCATGTCCACGCCCGCCGCGCCCTGCTGGATGGCGCGGTAGGCCATGTCGAGCGCCTCGAGTTCGGGCAGTTTCTTGCCCCCCGCGATCACGATCGGCACCGGGCACGCGGACGTCACCTGTTCGAAATCCTTCTCGCAGAAGTAGGTCTTCACCACCTGCGCGCCATTCTCGGCGCACACGCGCGAGGCCATCGCCAGGTAGCGGGCGTCGCGGACCAGGTCCTTGCCCACGGCGGTCACGCCCAGGGTCGGAATGCCGAAGCGGTTGCCCAGGTCAATCGTGTCCACCAGGTTGCGGATGGTCAGCGCTTCGAACTGGCTGCCGATAGCCACCATGACGGCGAGCATCGAGGCGTTCAGGCGGATCGCTTCCTCAATGTCCATCACGCACTCGTCGTTCAGGTCGGTCAGGACGGTCGAGCCGGCCGAGTAGCGCAGGCTGACGGGCTTGTTCGACGTGGGGGGGACGATGGTACGCAGGGCGCCGCGGGTACACATGATACAGTCGGCGTACTCGATCAGGGGGACAATGGTCAGGTCCATCCGTTCGAGGCCGGAGGTCGGCCCCATGATGTAGCCGTGGTCGAAGGCGAGCATGACCGAGTGGCCGCTCTGGGGGTTGAAGATGCGGCGCAGGCGGTCCTTCACGCCCCAGTCCAGGTTGTTGGCGCCTTTCAGGAAGAATCCTTCGGATTTTTGCGGGATTCCGATCCCATAGGTTTTCACGTTGATATTCCCGTCGGCATCGGCCATGGGAGAGTCCTTTCGTTCTGTGAGGGGTATTTTTCGGGCCCGCCAGGATTCATGCCAGCCGCCCGGTTTCTTCAAGACGCAAACGTGTTGGCGAACGATTCGAAAATCAGGGAGATGGACGTGGCGCCCGGGTCCACATGGCCCACCGCATTTTCACCCAGATTGCGCGCCCGCCCGAACTTGGCCACCAGATCCTTCGTTTTCTGAGCGCCCTGGGAGGCCGCGCTTGTCGCCTTTTCGAGCATCGAGGCGATGCCCTGCTCCTTGATGTTGGCGGCCTGCAAGGCTTCGACGGCCGGAATCAGCGCGTCCATCAGGGTCTTGTCGCCCACTTCGGCCTTGGTTTGCTGGCGCACGCTGGCGAGCGCGGCGGCGAACATTCTGGCCACGCCGGCGGCATCCAGTTCGGTGTCGCTCTGTTGAAGTCCGTCGCTCATGCCCATGAACAAGGCTCCGATGAGCGTGCTCGTGGACCCCGAGGCCTCGCCCATCACCGCCCAACCCATATCGAAGAGCATCTGTTTGAAAGGCGCCTCGACGTCGGCCGCCTGGGTGGCG
Organism: Candidatus Sumerlaeota bacterium; assembly: GCA_035353095.1. Taxonomy (GTDB): domain Bacteria; phylum Sumerlaeota; class Sumerlaeia; order UBA8349; family UBA8349; genus DAOPYU01. Next base: position 10,739 of record DAOPYU010000013.1, read on the forward strand.
GCGGCCAGCGCGGCCACCATGGCCGTGCCGTGGTCGCCGTCGCCCGTGGCCGCATCGAGCGCCGAGAGATCCGCCTCATGTTCTCGAATGGCCGCCAGCGCATCGGCCACCATCCGTTTGAAAATTTCCCGATCCAATATCTTTCTCATTCTTTTCCCCTCCTGCGGATTCTGGCCACGTTCAGCGCACGGTCCAGTAGGGCGCGTTGCTCGGCTGCTTGAGCAGTTGGACGTGGTCGGCGTCGAGTTTACAGAGAATCATCTGGAACCCGGCCATTTCCTGCACGGTGAGGATTTCATCTACCAGCCCGTTGACCACGCTGCACCCCTTTTCTTCGAGCCAGGCGGCCGCGCGACGGTACACCAGAAACATTTCCATCAATGTCGTGGCGCCCACGCCGTTGACGATCAGCAACATCGTGTCGCCGGCCTGTGCCTTGACGGCCTCGAACAGGGGGGCGATCATACGGTTGGCGGTTTCGTCCGCCGTCAGGATCTTCGAGCGCCCGCCGCCCGCCTCGCCATGCTGCCCCATGCCGATTTCCATCTCGTCGTCGGGCAGGTCGGAAAGCACCGCGCCGTTCTGCGGGTGGGTGGCGCCGGTCATGGCGACGGCCAGGGTGGCCATCTGCTCGTTGAAACGGCTGGCGATGTCATAAACTTCGTCGAGGCTTTTGCCCGCTTCCGCCGCTGCGCCCGCCACCTTGTAGAGCGGGATGCACCCGGCCAGGCCGCGTTTGTCCTCGACCGGCGTATCGAGGCCCGCGCTGATGTCCTCGTGAGTCAGGAGCATGCGCACCTTGATCCCCTCGCGCTCGGCCAGTTTCAGGGCCATGTTGGCGCTCATGACGTCGCCCGCGTGGTTCAGCACGACAAACAGGATGCCCGCGTCGCGCTTGAGCAACTTCAACGCTTCGAGAACTTTCGGCGCGCCCGGGGCGGCAAAAATGTCTCCCACCACGCTCGCGTCGAGTATCCCCTCGCCCACAAACCCGCTCAGGGCCGGTTCATGACCCGCGCCGCCGATGGTCAGAATGGCCACTTTGTCCGGCGATTTGGGTTGGGCGCGCACCACAATCTTTTCGGAGACAATACGAACCTTGTCCGAGTATGCTTTGGCATAACCTTCCAGCAATTCCACCGTCAGATTATTTGGATTGTTGAGGAATTTCTTCATCTTCATGGCCGTTGATCTCTCCCTTCTCAGAGGGGATTTTCCCCTTTTTAAAAAAACTCGAACAGCCTCGTCGTAAGCCGAGGAAATTATGTCGTAGTTTGCCGGGAAAGTGACCGAGACACAAGCGCAAAATGGGAATCGAGAAAAAGGGGGGGCATCTCCCGAATTTGCGGGAAGGATGGTTGTGACTAACCGGATCGATGGCGGTTTTGAAATCCTTTCAGGATTCTTTCGCACCCAAACCTTCCGGTCTTCGTCTCGGGTGTCTCCGTGCCGGACGGCGCCAGGCTACTCAGATTTCGGTGAACCTCCTCACGAATTCGGGGGATGCACCCGAAAAAGGGGCGGACGAAAAGTTCTGGAAATTTCCCGATCAGGAAGAACTCGACCGCTCCCTCCCGGCGTCCCGACAGGGACCTATTCCCCCGACACCTGCCGAATCACCTCCAGAAAAGACCGAAGCGCAGGAGACGGATCGTCCGGACGCCACACCACGGCGATATCCGTGGTCGGGACGGGCGCCTCCAGCGGCCGGTACACCACCCCGGCCCGCTGGAAACTCTGCAGGGACGCCGGGACAATCGCCACCCCCAACCCACCCGCGACCAGACTCCCGATCGTCTGCGTCGTACGGGCTTCCTGTACCACTTTCGGAGAAAACCCGGCCCGGGTACAAATCTGAATGAACTGATCGTAGAACCCGGGAGCCAGATGACGCGAAATCTGAATGAACGCCTCGTCGGCCAGGGTTTTCAGGGACAAGCGTTTCCGCCGGGCGAGCCGATGGCTCTGGGGCAGGACCACCACCAGCGGCTCGCGCCAGATCACCAGGGAAGCCAGCGAGGCCGCAGTGGCGATGGAGGGACGGATCAGACCGACATCCAACTGGTACGTTTTCAGGGCCTCGACCTGTTCCTCGCTGGTCAGATCGCGCAGGACCAGCGAGACATCCGGATAACACGCCCGCATCCGGTGAAAAACGGCGGGGATTTTGTCGTAGGCCGCAGAACTGACAAACCCCACGACCAACTGGCCGCTTTCGCCGCGCGCGGCCCGTTGCGCCGCGTGTCGGGCGAACTGCGCCTGGGTCAGCGTCTTGCGCGCTTCATTGAGAAAAGCCTTCCCGGCGGCGGTCAGCGCCACGTGCCGTTTCGTCCGTGCGAGCAGGAGAACGCCGATTTCGTCTTCCAGGGCCTTGATCTGCTGACTCAGCGGGGGTTGCGCAATCCCCAGCCGCTCAGCCGCCCGGCCAAAATGCAGTTCTTCCGCCACCGTCACGAAATAGCGCAAATGTCGAAGTTCCATTTCCAAGCCTCCGAATCATTCATATGTTTTTCGTCTGAATATGTCCAGTATAATATATTGGAGATATTGAGCGGAGTCCTGTTATCTTGAAATTGAATCCCGGGGTGGGCCGGGTCCGCTCGGGACGCCGCCAACCGGTCTTCCGACCGTCAAGACCGGTCGAATTCGATACATCAGGACACCCCTCGCCATGAACGCCCTGGATACCCATTGGCCCCTCTCCGAATCGAATACGGCGCAACCGATCCCCCTGAGCCACGGTCGGGTGGGGGCTCAGGCGGCTTTGTTCATTACGGGATTCAGTACCTTCCTCAACCTTTACGCCACCCAGCCCCTGCTCCCGCAGTTTCGTCAGACTTTTCAGGCGTCCGAACTCCTGGTCAGCCTCACGGTCACCGCGCCGGTTCTGGCCGTGGCGTTCATGGCGCCCCTGATCGGCCTGTGGGCCGACACCCTGGACCGCAAACGCGTTATCATGACGGCGATGCTGGGACTGGCGGCGCCGACCGCCTTGGCCGCGACGGCGTCCGGTCTGGGAACTCTGCTGGTCTGGCGGTTTCTCCAGGGGTTTGCCATTCCGGGGGTGGTTGCGGTGGTCATCGCCTACATCAGCGAAGAATCGCCGCGTCAGTCGGTCGGTTCGACCATGGCCACCTATGTCACCGGGACGATTGTGGGCGGATTTTCCGGACGGTTTCTCATGGGGTGGGGCGCCCCGATCTGGGGGTGGCGTGCGATATTTGCGCTGTTGGGCGCCGCCACTCTGATCGGTATCCTGGTCACCGGGAGGTTCCTGCCGCCTTCCACCCATCATGTCCGGCCGGCTCAGTTCCCTCCGCCCCTCCAGACTTTGGGCCGACACCTGTACAATCCCCAGCTTCTGGCCATCTACCTGGTGGGGTTCAATGTCCTCTTCTGCCTGACCGGCACCTTCACGTATGTCAATTTTTATCTGGCCGACAGACCTTTTAATCTGGGACCCACCGCGCTGGCTTCTATTTTTGCCGTCTATCTCACGGGGGTGGTGGTCACTCCCGTGGCGGGGGTTCTCCTGGACCGGTTTGGTCCCCGCCGGACTTTGATTGGAGCGGTGAGCATGGGGGTTCTGGGAATTTTGTTGACCCTGATTCCCCACGTCCCGTTTGTGATTGCCGGTCTGGCCCTCGGCTCGTCGGGCACGTTTGTCTGCCAGTCTGCCGCGTCCAGTTACGTGGGGAAAGCCAGCGGAGAAGCCCGTTCCTCCGCCGCCGGGTTGTACGTCTCGTTCTATTACCTCGGCGGGTGTGCCGGGTCCATTCTCCCGGGTCTGTTCTGGGAAAAAACCGGCTGGCTGGGCTGTGTGGCGCTCATTGTCTGCATCCAGAGCATAACGATCCTGATCGCCCGGAAACTCTGGAGGGATTAGGTCCCGGGCAGTCCTGAAAACAGGAGTCGGGTATTCCGACTCAGAAACGGCTGAACAGCAGGACTGAGTTCGTACCCCCGAACGCCAGGGAAGTGGACATTCCCACCCGGGCCGAAAGCGGCGTATTGGCCGTTGTCGGCGTAAGACCGCAGTCGGGGTCGAGGGTTTCGAATCCCGCGGTGGCGGGCAGGCGCTGGTCGAGCAGGGCGCGCACGGTCAGGGCGGCCTCGATCCCCCCGGCGGCGCCCAGGGTGTGGCCGGTGTAAGCCTTGGTGGACACCACGGGAGTACCCGCCCGCAACAGGGTCATCATCAGCGCGCCCTCGACCCGGTCGTTTTCGGGCGTCGAAGTGCCGTGGGCATTAACGAAATCCACGTCTTCGAGGGTCAGGCCCGCATCGCGCAGCGCCGCCATAATGGCGCCGCGCAGGCCGCGTCCTTCCGGATGGGGCGCGGTGGGGTGGTGCGCATCGGCACGGGTGGCGTACCCGCGGGCCCAGGCCAGCGGCGCCGCGCCCCGGTCGGCGGCGGAACGATCACTTTCCAACACCACGAATCCGGCCCCTTCTCCCAGGTTCAAACCATCCCGGTCGCGATCGAAGGGACGGCACGGCGCGGGGGACGTGATAAGCAGCGAGGCGAAACCGACGTAGGTGACGTGCGAGAGTTCGTCGGCGCCCCCGGCCACCACCACGTCGCACAGACCGTTGCGGATCCAGGCCTGGGCCTGTCCGATGGCGTCCGCGCCGGAGGAACAGGCGTTGGCGAGCGTGGCGACCGGCCCCGAAGCGCGCAGCGCACGGGCCAGATAGAGACCGGAGTTGTTGTTCAGGTATCGGGCCAGGGTGTCGAAACCGGGAAACCGTCCGGCCCGCCAGGCACGGTAGAACGGCCCGTCATTGAGTGTGCAACCAACGGTCGTTCCCACGCACACACCCACGCGGCGGTGGCGAAGGCTCTCGGCGTCGAGACCCGCCTGGCGCAACGCCTCGGTGGCCGCGAGCAGGGCCAGGGCGTTGGTGCGGGTGGGGGGGACACTCCAGTCGAGCGCGGCAAAGTCGGGTGAGTGACGCAGGTCCGACATCTCGGGAACCAGATCGGACTCGATTTCAAAGACGGGAAAAACCTTCTCGAGGTCGGACTCGATATGCCGGGGGGGACGAGGCTCGCGTTGGCCGGAGTAAAGAGCCTCCATGACGGGATCAAGCGAGTGGCCGGGCGCACACAGGCATCCGAGACCGGTGACGGGGACAGGCGGCTTGGAGGCGGTCATGAGCAAAGTCTCCGGGGTCTTTCCCCCTTCGGGCGTCTGACCCGGTCTCAATTGTCCTTGAATTGCCCGATCGGACGGTGAGCGCGGATGTAATCGGCCAGGGTGTGGATCGAAGTGAACGCCGCGCGCCCCTCTTCCATGTTCTTGATTTCCACCTGATAATGCTTTTGCAGAAGCACGACGATCTCGACCGCGTCGAGCGAATCGAGACCCCACCCGCCTTCTCCGAAGAGCGGCGCGTCGTCCCACAGATCCTCCGGGTCCACATCCTCGATCTTCAATTCCCGCAGGAGCATTTCTTTCAATTCTTGTTCAAGCGACACCACCGGCGTCCTTTCGTGGGGAACTTCAATCCTTTCCAGTGTCCGTTTCTTCGCCCCAAAAGTCAAAGAAATTGAACCACTGGAAGGGGTGGGCGGCCACGTGGCGTTCAAGTTGCGCCCCGTACCGGCGCAGCAGAATGTCCTGCGCCCGCTGACGTCCCAGGGCGCGCCAGTCGGGCTTTCCCGACGGAGTGCGCGGTAGATCGGGGACATCCTCGGGCGGATCGTCGGTCAGGCAGAATTGCTCGATGCGGTAGCGATAGGGCCCCGTGCGCGTGGTCAGAACCATCACCAGATCGGCGCCGGTCACACAGACCAATCGGTAGGGCGCGATGGGAAAAGTGGCCTCGCCCCCCAGGAAGGGAGCCCGCTGGCCCCGGGCGCCAAACGTGCGGTCCCCCATGAGGACCACGCACTCGCCGGAACTCAGCGCGTTGGTGAGTTCCACCAGCCCGCCCAGAAAATCCTCGGGGAAGAGGATATGAAAGTCGGGCCGCTTTTCCGCCAGCTCGAAGAAGTGGCGGCCGCGTTCGTGGTCGTAGAGGCGAAAAAGGACGTGGACGGGAATGGGGATGCGGCCGAAGGAGGTCATGGCCGCCTGCCAGGGGCCGATGTGGCTCCCCAGCAACAGAAGCCCCCGGCCTTCCTGGGCTCGAACCTTGAGTTTCTCCTCGTCCGGAAAATCCATCTCGAAACGTTCCGGTCCCAGAATCCCCACGGCCGCCTGGTCAATGAGTACCTGCCCGAACGAATAGAGGTACCGGATGGTGGCCCAGAGCCGCCGCAGGGGAGACTGGCCGGGAAAGCGGTGATCGAGGTAGGGTCGGGCGGACCGGCGCACACTGGGACGACACAGCGCGTAGTAGGTCGCCACGAACGCCAGACAGAAATAGGCCGGTCTCAACCCGAACAGTTTCAGGACGGCGTAGAAGAACGCGTGGCCGAGGTTGCCGCCATAGTCGGGACGGGACAGTTTAGCGGTCATGGGGCGGACTCTCCATCCCGTCGGGTTGAGGAGGGAGTTTTCCCCTCCGGCGGCGATACAACACCGCAGTCGTATAAACCCCCGCCCCCACGGCCAGCGCCAGCGCCGGACCGACCACCAGCGAGCCGAGCAGGTATTCCCACAGGCGCAGGTGCATCTCCCGCACCAGAGTCTGGAAGACCGCCTCGGTCGAGTGCAGGTCCGCCCCGGTCAGAAATCGCCCGTAGCGCAGAAAATATCCCGCCTCGATGGCCAGCGCCGGGACCAGCGGCGGCATGCAGAGGTTGCTGGCGTAGAACGCCACCATGCGATTGAGCCGCAGGCGCGTGGCAAAAAAAACGATGACGATCGTGTGACAGGCGATCAGGGGGAGGGTCCCGAGAAAAACGCCCAGCATGGCGGCCAAGGCCACCTGGTGCGGTGCGGCGCGTTCGAGGTGCAACAGCCGCAGCGAACGGATCGGATGGCGCAGAGACAGGGCGCTCAGGTCGCGCTGTTCGCCGATCAGGCGCCGGTGCAGCCGCGCGAGCGAGGCAAAGGGGTGGCGCAGGGACGGGTTGACCTCGTCGCCGCGCAGGTTGAAGAGCCGCCGGTGCGGCCAGGGAACGAAATGGCGCACGCACAGCCCCGCATAGGTCCACGAAATCCGCGCGTTGTCCACCCAGGGGCGGAAGTGCGAAACCCGCTCGTCTCCCGCAAAATAACGGACCGAAATCGCCACATCCACCACGCGCAACCCCGCCCAGAGGCCGCGCACCAGCACTTCGATCTCGAAGTTGTACCGCTCCGACCGGCAGCGGAGTTTTTCCAATACCTCGACGGGATAGACCCGGAACCCACTCTGGCTGTCGCCCACCCGGTGGCCGCTGCACACGCGCACCCAGAAGTTCGAGAAGGCACGTCCGAACCGGCTCGAATCGGGTGCGGCGCTGTGGACAAAGTCGCGCATCCCCAGGATGATGCTGCCCGGGTCCCGGCGGGCCGCTTCCAGAAGCCGGGGGATTTCGGCCGGATCGTGCTGGCCGTCGGCGTCCACCGTCACGATGTGGGAAAATCCGTGTCCGTCGGCCCACTGCGCCCCCGCCCGGATAGCCGCGCCCTTGCCCCGGTTCCGGGCAAAGTCGAGCCGCTCGACCTGCAGGCCGTCGAGCGTAGCGGGTCCGCCGTCTGTCGAGCCGTCGTTGACCACCAGCACGGGCAATCTCGTTGCCAGCGCCTGTTCGGCCACGCGGCGCAGGGTGGAGCGGTTGTTGTAGGTGGGCAGAACGACCAGCGCGCGCACGGTTCGGAGGGTTCCCTTTCTTCCGACACCCCGTCAGATCTCCGGACTTTCGAACGGACCGGAAAAATCGTTTCAACGGATCGAGACTCGAAAAAGGGCCTGCGGAACCGGGATTGCGCCTCCCCGGCCTCCGCAGGCAAGTTCCTATCATGGCGTTTCGAGGGGGCCGTTGGCAAACAAAAACGGTTCCCGGGCTCCTGCGTCACCCCGAGCGCACGGGTTGGTCCCGGGAATCCGAGACGGTTGTTCCAGCGTTCGGTCGCCTTCTCGGTCGAAACCTCCCCCTCCCTCCGCCGGGGTGAAAACTCAAGACCTGGACGGGAGCAATTGAGTATGTCCCCCGATTCCGATTCGTCCAGAAATTCGAAACAGATTTTTTCAACCACGAAAGGCTCGAAATGACCTGGCGCAGCGGAGCCGCAACCAAAATGTAAACCACGAAAGACACGAAACACTCGAAAACCGCGTTTTTCGTGTCCTTCGTGCCTTTCGTGGTTAAAACATGGGTTCCTGCATCGCTCTTTTGTACGGGGAAAGAACGTCGCAGCTTGCGTTGATTCTGCGAGATAGTCGTACGAAAACGGCGGTCTTTCGTTTGTTTCGTATTTTTCGGGGTTTACCGTCGGTTGCGGTTCCGCTGCGCCAGGATTCTGTGACATCTGCGAGGTGGGGTCAGCCGCACCTATTTCGCCGGTTCCACCGGAAACATGATCTGCGCCGTCTGATGCAGATAGCGCCGCCAGTTGGTCCATTCATGCCCGCCCGAACTCAGGACCCAGAAGTTCCGCACGCCATACTTGTTCAGCACGGCCAGAGTCCGCTGGCCATTCAGGAGCGCGATGTCGCTCTCGCCCTCCGCGACATACACCGGCACGCGCAGCAGTTCAGCATTCAGTTTCGGGTCCTCGAAGAGGCTTTTGAATCGGTCCTCGAACACCTGCATGTTTTCAGGGAAGTAACCCGAACTGAAGATATACAGTTCCCCAAAGGTCTCCGGGTGGGAAAAGCCCGCGTTCATGACCACAAACCCGCCCATCGACAGCCCGGCGAGCGCCCGGTTCTCACGGCCCGGTCTGGCCCGGTAATGACTCTCGATGCAGGGGAGGATATCTTTCAGATATTCTTTGGTACAGGCGTCATCCTCTCCCAGTGCGGGAGGCGTTGCCGAGGCGATGCCGTTGGTGTTAGGCATTGCGATGATCATCGGCCGGGCCTTGCCCGCGGCGATCAGGTTGTCGAGAATGAAATGGGCACTCCCCCCATTGGGTTTGGTGCTTGACCAGTGGGAGTCATTTTCCCCACCGCCGTGGTTCAGATACAGAACGGGATAACGGGTGTCGGCGTTCTTCTCATAGTCGGGAGGCAGGTACACGTGCATCTGCTTTTCCTTGCCGGCCCAGTTGGTGTAGGTGACCTGCTCCACCTTGCCATGCGGCACGTTGGTCTCGGCAAAGAAACTCGTATCCTTATCGCTGGCCAATGCCGGCAGAATCGGCAGGGGAGTCGGGCCCCGTTTGGGCACAGGCCGCGCCCCGCGGTCTGGACCGCGCTGTCCCGGAGTCGCCCCCTTCCCGGCGCCGGGCGCGTCCTGCGCGAACGCCGGGGATGAAATCATGCCACATAAAGCGCACAGCACGGTAACGTTAACTAATCGGCTCAACCAGCATCTCTTCATGAACATTCTCCTTCGTATTTTCGATCTCTTCGACACCAGGCGGTCTATTCAATAATCTCTTTCCTCGATTTTCGCTACAAGGAAATCGGGGCGCAATGCCTCGATCCCATCGCGGATTTCGCTTGAATCTCAGCAGGAAACCCATGAGAATTGTAAGGATGGAACGGGAAAATACCATAGGGGAAGTTCAATAGGACTTCTCGAATCGGGGGGATATGTCCAGGGATAAATCAAGAACACGGGCAACCATAAGCAGGCGCTACGTGCTGGTTTTCATTCATGCTTTCCTTCTGGTTGCCTCAACGCGCGCCGACAACTGGCTGCAATATAACGGCAATGCCGGCAATCGCACTTCGAACGAGACGATTGGAACGATTCCCTGGTCGAAGGCCGCTCCCCCCACGCCTTACTGGAAAATCCCCACCCCCAATGGATTCAGTTCTTTCTCCGTGGCGGACGGCAAGGCGTTTACGTTGATCAGCCGGGTTCACACGGATGCTGTGAAGCGTGAATTTTGCGTCGCGTTCGACACCGCCTCGGGCGCGGAATTGTGGGCCGCTCCGATGGTGCGGGCCGATCCCTACGACAGCGGCGGAGATACAGCCGGCGGAGGAGATGGACCCCGTTCGACGCCGACCTGCGATGGCGAAAGAGTCTATGCCCTGGATCGCAACCTGAACCTCTATTGCTTTAACGCCGAAAACGGCGCCGTGGTCTGGAAAAAGAATATCGTCGCGGATTACGGCGGACGAAACATCAGCTGGCAGAACGCCGCATCGCCCCTGCTGGAAGGGGAATTGGTGGTGATGGCCGGCGGGGGCTCCGGACGGTCCTTCCTGGCTTTCAATCGCACGGACGGCGCCCTGGTCTGGAAAACCGACGTCAATGAGAAAATGACCCATGCTTCGCCCGTCGCGGCGACCATTCACGGGGTTCGCCAGATCATTTTCTACACGCAGTCGGGGTTGGTCGCGGTATCCGCCGACAAGGGCGAGGAACTGTGGCGTTATTATATCGCCTACAGCACGTCCGCGGGGGCCTCGCCCGTCGTCAGCGGGTCATATATCTATCACTCGGCGGGCTATGGCGTGGGCGCGGGCGTCTGCCGAATCGACAAGATCGACCAGAACTTTGAAGCGGTCGAGGTATGGCGAAAGCAGGGCGAACTGGAAAATCACTGGAGCACGCCCGTCTGCTACAACGGTTATTTATACGGACTTTACGGCTATGGCATGTATGAGAGCGCTCCGCTTAAATGCGTGGAACTCGCCACAGGCACGGAGATGTGGTCGAAGCCGAACTTCGGGCAGGGAAACCTGATGCTCGTGGGCGACAAACTGGTGGTTTTGGGGGTGGCCGGCGACATCGCCGTCGTGGAAGCGACCCCCACGGCTTACACGGAAATTGCGCGCGCCGACGTGCTGGAGGGAAAATGCTGGTCGAGCCCCATTCTGAGCGACAACCGTCTCTATGCGCGCAGCTCCGAGGAAGGAATCTGCTTCGCGCTTTCGAGCGTGGCGTCGGGCCCAATGGCCCCGGGTAATCCGCGCGCGACGACGCTTACCCTCGATTCGATGACCTGCGAGTGGGAGGATAAGTCGGACAACGAAACAGGATTCGTGGTGTACTTCGGCGCGGGTCCGCAGGCGCCGGACGACGAAACGAGCAGAACCGAAGCGAACGCTACGCGCTGGACCGCCACGGGACTCTCGGTCAACACGCAATACGCTTTTCAAGTCTCCGCCACTGGTGGGACGAGCGAGAGCGCTAAAACAGAGAACTACACCACCTGGACGCTGGCGGCGACGCCCAAGGCGCCCACAGTCGGCTCTCCCACGGCCAGTACGCTTGACGTGGCTGTTGGAGAGGGCGACCTGAATCCCGCCACGACCGTTTACGCCATCCGGTTCGCGGATGGAAACCAATGGGTGCAGGCTGATGGAACGCTTGGATCAAGCGCGGTCTGGAAAGACGCGGCGTCCTGGGCGACGGTCACGGTGACCGGGTTGCCTTCCGACACGGACTGCGGATTTCAGGTCCTGGCGCGCAACGGAGCGGGCGTAAAAACGGCTTTGGGCCCCGTCGCCCTGGGCCGAACCAAGCCGGCTCCGCCGATAAAGCCCGGCGTTATGATCATCTATTGAGCCTCTTGCAAAGTCGTTGAGTCGTTTGATTTTCAGGTGAGAAAATGAGGAGGGGAAAAGATCCTTTGGCGGTAAACCGCAGTTGAGCGCCAACGGCGCGGATTGATTGTAGCCTGGGGCAAGCGCAGCGTCGCCCCAGGACCGGAATCTCTTTTTTTACAAGGGCTGAAGGCCCGAACTACGAAAAGGGGCAAAACGGCTGAATAGAACGGGCTTTCAGCCCTCACAGAATAACCAATCCGTTTTCCTGGGGCGATGCCCCAGGCTACAATTGCACGCGCCGTTGGCGCTTTCTCTCCGAAACGATCAGCCCTGCTTTATCGCCGCTTACCCAATACTTTTGCAAAAGGCTCTATTGATTGAGAGCGCGATCGAGGCTCCATGCAGCGCTCACTGGGTGGTTTCCATATTGTTGATAATGATATCTCCCGAGGAGCGCGTGCCGTTGGTTGCATCATAAAACATGTATTTTTGCGTGCGGCTGAGCAGGTCTGTCGCGATCCGGCCGTCCGTATCGTGCACATCGTTATCGAGGTCCGGGCCATGGCTCATCAAAAACCACTTGAGCCCTTGCCTGCCGAGTTCCGGGAAGGTAATCTCCCACCGTTTTGTATTGTAGTAGCGATAGTAGTTGCCGTCGCCGAACATGGACGTGTTCGTATATAATTCATC
>DAOPYU010000014.1:0-20772 GCA_035353095.1 Candidatus Sumerlaeota bacterium
GTTCTCGCCCAACGGGGCGTAAAGCATCGGGCATTCCGGCCCGAAGAAGACGATGGACGGCGCCTCTTTCAGGGAAGCGAAATGGGGCGGCCCACTGTCGGCGGAAACAAACAGATGGGCCAAGTCCAGTAAATCCAGCACTTCCGCAATGTTGCGGGTCTGGCCGATAAAGTCCACCAACCGGGACGACTGCACCTCCGAAAAAAGAGGGACACAATAGGCGCGCGCTTCCTCCAGGCCGATGACCAGCACCACCACCGACGGATCGGCTTCGAGCAACTGCCGGACAAACACCGCGTAATGCTCCGTCGGCCATGCCCGAATGGGCAACAGGTTCCCGGAAAACGGGGACAGGACCACCAGCCGGGAGGAATCGTCATACCCCGGACACCGGGCCACAATTCGCTGACGCATGGCCGCCACCCGCCCGGGGTCTGGCGCAATCCGGGGAAGTGTCACGATTTCCCGGGGACGTCCCTTCCAGGCGGGTTGGAGCGGTTCGCGCTGCGCCAGGGTCTCGGCCAGCGCCCAGAAGTTGGCCGAGATGTGGTGATAGACATTGTACGAGACCGGATGCGTCAGGAGCCGTCCCCGGTAAAGTCCCTCGGCGCGATAGTTGTCGAACCCGACGCGGTTTCGTGCGCCGCTCAGGCAGGCCAGAATCATCGAGGCGCGGGCAAACAGGTCCAGATCCAGCGTGGTGTCTATCCCCCGACTTCGCGCCTGACGGAAGAAACGCCAGACGGAGACGCAAAACCGTCCGAACGTCCGGTCGTCCAGGGTCCAGATGTCCTCGGGGGCGATCAGGTCGAGCAATTCCAGAAACTCCCGGTTGCGCGCAAAGACCAGAAAGTGGAGCCGCGCCTCCGGGAAGAGCTCCCGTACTCGCCGCACGGTCGGCGACGCCAGCGCCAGACTGCCCGCTTCGGGCAACTGAATGAACAAAATCTGCCGGGGCGGCCAGGGACGGTTCCCCCGGCGTCCCACCATCCAACGCAGGAGCGTCAGCATCCCGCAGATCGGAACCCCCAGCCACCGGTCAATACAGCGTTGCAACGCGACGTTCATGGAGCGCCTTCCTGTGGGGATTTGACGGGTTGCGAAGGGGACAGTCCCATTTTCCGAATCTTTTCCACAAGTTTTTCGGCCACCAGCCGGTTGCCCTCGGGCGTAAAATGTCCATCTCGGGGAAGAAAGACAAGCGTTCCGGCCTGCTCGGCCTTCCGGAGCGGTTCAAGGGTTTCCTCGTAATCGGCCAGCCCCACATCGGCCCATTCCCGTGCCAGAAGTGTCGCTACTTTCAACTGATCCGACGGCCAGGGATATATCAGGTCCTCGGTTCCAGCCAGAAGCAGAATCAGGACCGGTATCTTGCGGGATTTTGCGTCCTGAAGCAAGGACTCCATAAGCGCCCGATACACCCTTTTCTCACGGGTAAACTGCTCGTCCCAGACCTGCCGCATGGCCCGCCAGGTCGCGAGATTTTGCGCCGCCTTGTCAGACTTGGGCGTTTCGGTGGACGACTCGACAACGGCGCGGGGCGGCGACGGAACCGAATGCGAAACCTCCTCCCGAGCCACCAGAGCGCGGCGCACGAAATTCACCAGATGCGAATGCGCACACAGAAACCGATAGAACGGGAGGGCGCGGGCCATCCGCTTGAGCAACGAAGGGGTGGGGCGAGAAGAGCCCACCACCTGACCGTCCTGCACCTGAAACAGGTCGTGGCGCATGTTGTCGGAAAAGTCGTTCTTGTAGAATGCCAGCACCAGCAGGTCCGCCTCCAGACCCCGTCCCTGCTGCTGCCAGAACGCCAGTTCATTCTCCGTTCCCCAACCCGGACACCCCAGATTCACCACCTCCCACACCGGAGAGGACACGGCCCCCTGCGTTCCCGTTGTCGGAGAGGCATTCAATAGATTCTCGGTCAGGACGGGAAAGCAGCCGGTATCCGAAACGCCGACTCCAAAAGGGAAAGAGTCGCCCAATACCAGGACACGCCGTGTTCCCGGAGATTTTGGAACCGGCACTTCCCTCCCCCGGAATCCCAGCCGATTGGTCGAAATCCGATACTCAATGCCCCCATCGCTCTGGGTGGGTTCGTCACGCAGGTCGGGCAGGAGGGAATACCCGAAATCGGTCTCCCGATACAGCGGCGCGGCCAGCGGCTGGGGAAACACCAGTCGCAAACCCACTTCCGCAACCAACAGGGCAAACGCCAGGGAGAAAACCGCGAGAACCGACAGGAACAGGAGACGCTTACGTAAGCTCAACGGCGAGAGCGACTTACCCGAGGGAGGCGTCTGGATGGAAGGAGTGAATTCGGGAGACTCAATCATGAAACGGACGGTTCATTCCTAAGAGAGAATCAAATCGGGCACATCAACCGCCCATGCCCTTCTGCATTTTTCCCTATTTGTCGGCGGTAGAAGCCACCGGGGTTCTCATTGTAAGCGCAGGCCGAAGGGGGGATCAATCCCAAAAGCCATGGATTTCAAGATAAAACTTGCATTTGGAGACCCATCCCCCCAGAATTTCACTGATTTCCCGCGTTCGAATCGGGGTTTGAAACCGTTTTCCTCGAACGCCTCTGGAGTATTTGGATGCAGACCGATTCCTGCCATGTGACCGAACAGCCCCCCTCCTCCGCCTGGATGGACTACCTGACCCGACCGCGGGCGGGAATTCTCCTCACCCTGCTCTTTGTCGCGCTCCACCTGATCGGGTTGACTCACCACAGTTTCTGGGTGGATGAGTTCCGGACCTACGGGGTGGTCCAGCTGCCCGTCGAGGAACTGAAGGCGAACCGCTTCGCCGCCGGACATATCCCCACCTACTTTCTGATGATGAAAGCCTGGTGCGAGGTGGCGGGCGCCAGCGACTGGTCGCTGCGGGCCGCCTCGACCTTTTTTGCGGCGCTGGCGTTTCTGGCCTTCTTTTTCCTCGCGCGTTCGTTCCTGCGCGACCGGTTGACCTTCCTGTTGGCGATCGGATTGTTCTTTTTTCAGCCGTTTCTCTACTGGTCGGCGCGGGAAGCCCGAATGTACTCGCTCCTGACAGCCGTCTCCATTTTCTGCGTGTACTGTCTGCTCTCCTACATCATTCACAGACGCTGGCCGTTTCTGCTGGGTTACTGCGCGGCGGTCCTGTTCGGGATGAGCCTGCATCTGATTTTCGCTTTCCAGTTGATCACCCATCTGGTGTTCATGCTGGTCTATT
Source organism: Candidatus Sumerlaeota bacterium (assembly GCA_035353095.1). Classification (GTDB taxonomy): domain Bacteria; phylum Sumerlaeota; class Sumerlaeia; order UBA8349; family UBA8349; genus DAOPYU01. The sequence continues at coordinate 3,220 of DAOPYU010000014.1, forward strand.
ACCGCCGCCTTTTCCGAGGGTTCCTGATCGCTGTGGCGCTGTGTGTCCTGGCAGTGACACCTCTTTTCTTCACGACGCTGCAGAAGAACGATTACTACCACCCCAAACTGACGCTCCGCTCTCCCAGTTTTACCCGGGCGGCCAAAAATCTGGGAGTCCTGACTTCGACTTCCTTTCGCGAATCGTGGGTGTATAAACCCAGGAATATGGGGAATGTGTTTGTTACTACCGCGACCTTCTTTTTCGTGGTCTTCCTGGTCCAGGGAATCCGGCGCTACCGGTCGCTCCCCCCGCTCCAACCGGAAAACCTCCAATCCGGGAACCCGCAGGAAGAAACGCTCGCCCGCGAAAAACTGCTCCTGCGCTATTGCTTCTACTGGATCGCCATCCCGGTCTTCCTGATGATGATGTCTGAACTGTTGAACAATCCGAAAGTACGCCCGGCGCGTTACGGCATTCCGATGCTCGGCGCCGTGACCATCCTGGTGACGCTGTCGCTGCGTTCTTTTCCCCGGAATCGTTGGGGCCAATTCGCCCGCTGGGGATACGGAATTTTCTTTCTCATCGGGTTGCTCACCCAGGCTTTCTATCCCGGTCCGGGTGTACGCGACACCCTGTACTATATTCAGAAACACTACCAACCGGGCGATTGCGTCCTGCTCTGGTCCGGGGGCGCCCGCCGGTATGGCTTTTCTCTATATGGAATGCCCTACATGAAAGTACAGGGGATCGAAGAAGACAATGACAACAATACCCTAAATGATCCCCAGCACACGCTGGAACAGATTCTGACCGCCTCGCAGAACTGTCGGCGGGTCTGGTTTCTCATGGATAAAGCCGAGGATCAGGAAGAAACCTTTCAGAATTTTCTGGAAAATTATCCAAACCTGTTCGAACGATTTGATGAATTCAAGGTCCGCAAGACCGTCGTGCAGGGGTACCGTTGCCTCCCCCGTCCCACACAGAATTCGCAGGCGTTACCCGGTCCGGTCAGCACACAATAGATTCCAACTGGAAATGCCCAAAGGATGTTTCTCAAACCCGCGTTTTGCGAAAATTTCTTGCATTCTACGCATTCTCAACCGACAATGAGGTGCGGTTATTGACACCCGCGTTTGAAGCCGCAAAACCCGCCGGAAATTCGAAGGCTGGCCAGGTTCGTTTAAAAGGATAAGCCCTATGCAGAAACCGTTAAATATTGGCATGATTGGATTTGGAAACATTGGAGCGGGCGTGGTCCGCGCCTTGGATCGCAACAGGGAACTCATCTCCGCCCGCGTTCCCCATCCTATCCGGGTCGCCCGGATTACCGACGTGGACACGACGACGTCCCGCAACGCGCCGTACGATCCCGCTATCCTTTCGAACGACACAGACGCATTGCTGGCCGATCCGGAAATCCATGTGGTGCTCGAACTGACCGGCAAGATTGACATCGCCTACAGTTTCATTGACCGTGCCCTGAAAGCGGGCAAGCATGTCGTGACCGCCAACAAGGCCCTCATGGCCACGCGGGGCATGGACCTGATCAAGACGGCCGTCCAGCACAACCGTTGCCTGTTGTTCGAGGCGGCGGTGGCCGGGGGCATCCCCCTCATCCGGACCCTGCACCAGGGAATGGCCGCCAACAACATCACCGCCGTGCGGGGGATCATCAACGGGACTTCGAACTACATCCTGACCTGCATGGAAGAGAAGGGACTCGATTTCCAGACCGCACTGGCCCAGGCCCAGGAATTGGGTTACGCCGAACCCGACCCGACCTACGACGTCGAAGGCCACGACACGGCCCACAAACTCGCCATCCTCGCCACCCTGTCTTTCGGACAAGACGTCCGGTTCGAGGACGTGTACCGTGAGGGCATTTGTGGCGTCACCAAACTCGACATTGATTTCGCCCGCGAGATGGGGTACCGCATCAAATTGCTCGGGATCTCGAAGCAACACTCGGACGGCAGCATCGAGGCGCGTGTCCATCCCACGCTGCTTCCGTCGCACTCGCGCCTGGCGTCGGTGGGCGACGTTTTCAACGCCGTGCGCATTGACGGCAACCTGACCGGCTCGGTCATCCTGTCGGGCAAGGGCGCGGGCCCGGACCCCACGTCGAGCGCGATCCTCAGCGACATGATGGCGCTGGCCTCGGGCATGGCCGAAGGCGGCCTGCAGCGCGAAATGCGCCTCTGTATACCGAAAACCGAGAAGAACCTCCGTCCGGTCGAGAACATCGAAACCCGCTACCTCTACCGTTTCCACATGATGGACGAACCGGGCGCGCTCTCGCAGGTGCTGGCCATTCTGGGCGGGCACGGCGTCAGCATTCAGGCCATGAAACAACCCAGCGCCTTCGCTCAGGACAAATGCGCCCACGTGTTTGCTTTGACGCACCAGGCCAAGGAGGCCCAGATCCGGGCCGCCACCATCAAGATCAACAATCTGCCGGTCATCCGGTCCGCGTCGGTCTTCTACCGCATCGAGGACATGGGATAAGCGAGAGAAAGACGCTCTCGTGAAGAGCGAATAAATGGTGGGCCACTGAACAGGAAAAAACGTTCGGATTCTGTCGTCTCTAAGATCAGTTTTTTTCGCGCCAATCGGGAGATTGGCGTTCCCGGGAAGCCACCTCCCTCTTGGAAATTGGCGAATCGTGGGAGGGCGGGCGTCTCGCCCGCCTGAGAGAAAAGTCTCGCTGAGAGGATTCACCTGCGGTTTTAGAGATCCGAGCGGTCCACGGGGAGCATCGAGAGACACCACATGAACGAAATGACCCAGGCCTATACGATTCTCGGGTCCAATCTGGGACGGCGCGCCGAACTGTTGCGGCGCGCCGCTTTCTTACTGGGCGGCACCCCGGGCGTGGAACTCACCCGCGCCAGCCACCTTTACCTGACGCCCCCCTGGGGCACGCAACCCGATCAGCCCGACTATCTCAACGCCGCCGTCGAGTTCCGGACCCGCCTCGAGCCGGAACCTCTGCTCGACCGGATGCAGGAAATCGAACGCCTGCTGGGCCGCCGCCCTGACGGAGAACGGTGGGGACCGCGCCTCATAGACTTGGATCTGGCCCTCTTCGGTCAGCGCACGGTCCAGACTCCCCGGTTGGAAGTCCCTCACCCGCGCCTCGCGGAACGCGCGTTTGCGTTGATGCCACTTCTGGAAATCGCGCCGGACTTGACACGCCCCCAGACAGATTCCCGTGCTTCCGGAAACGCGGAACGCTGGGCCGACTGTCTCGAACACCTTCCGGAATCCGAACGCGAGGCCTGTCATCGAACCGAACCGTTCCTCTGGACGGTTGAAAATTGGGGGACAGCCTTCGAGCGGATGGGGGAAACGAACGATCCGGAAAATCCATCCCCGGAACCGCCGTCGTATCTGTTCCTGAGCCGGTCGAGCGACGAAACGGAAGCCTTGGGAAAACGGTTGGGCGCCTCGCTCCGGGGGGGCGAGGTCTTTGCCCTGTCGGGCAACCTGGGGGCGGGCAAAACCTGTCTGGCGCGGGGACTGGCCCGGGGACTGGGGATTCACGAAACGGTCACATCGCCCAGTTATGTCCTGGTAAAAAGTTACGAGGGCCGCTTCGCCCTCCACCACGCCGATTTCTACCGGCTCGAGGCCACCCTCGGCTCCGGTCCTGCCGATGGGAACGCGCCCGCCGAAATGGCCGACCTGGCCAGCCTCGGGCTGGAGGATTACCTGGACGATCCGCAGGCCGTTCTCCTCATCGAGTGGGCCGAACACCGCCCCTGCTGGCTCGAACCGCCCTTCTGGCAGGTCGAAATCGCCGGCTGCGGCGACGGCCCCCGCCTCCTCCTCCTGCGACAGATCGGGAACCGGCGGTAACCGGGTATTGACAATGCGGTTGACGACTTTATGGGGGAAACCAGTTCCCTTCCCAGTCGGACAGCCCATCGGATACGTTTTCTTCGATTCCCGACACGCTTCTTTCCCTTGACGTTTGCCCCCCTTTTGCCCCATAGATAGACACGGAGCAAGACGCGGCCGTATTTCGAACCTGAGATGTCCCCAAACCGGATGAATTCCCACGGGCCAGCGGATACCCTCCAGAAGCGAGTCGCATGGATACTCCCTCTTCCAGTCCCGACGCTTCAACCGGTCCGCAGGCGCTTCAGGATGCGGCGCTCTACCAGCCGTTTGTCCCGCTTTTCCTGACCACCAGCCTTGAGTTGACGTTCCCCGTCTTTGCGCGAACCCGTAAAAATGGGTTCCAGTATGCCTGCCAGGCGGGACAAACCGTTTCCCTGGCCGACCGCGACGCCCTGCGTACCCTGCCGGCAGGAGAGCGCTTCTACGTGTTACGCGAGGACGCCGACGCCCTGCTGCAATATCAGGAAACCACCCTGGCTCAGATTCTCGGCGACAAGGCCACCCCGATCGAGTCCCGCTGCGAAGCGTTTCACTCGCACCTGACCAGCCTCCTGCGACTGGTCTTCCAGATGCCCACAAGCCTGCACGTTTACCGGTTGCGGGTCGGCGCGGAACACCTGGTGCATTTCTTCCTGGATTCGTCCGACAACCGCCGTCCGCTCTGGACGCTGTCCCATCGGCGTTACACCTCGCCCACCCACTCACTGAATGTGGGCCTGTACGGCCTGGCACTGGCGATGGAATACTTCGGCCAGCGGCGCCATACCGACTGGATCGAACTGGCCGTTGCTCTTTTCCTGCATGACATCGGCAAGACGAAAGTTCATCCCGCCACCCTCGATAAATCGGGACCCCTCGACCAGACCGACTGGCGCGAGATCAAACAGCACCCCGGCTACGGCCAGCGCATCCTCGAAACGCTCAAGGTAGCCACAGCTGAAGCCAGCGCCGTCGTGCTGCAACACCACGAGCGGATGGACGGCCTGGGATACCCCTACGCCCTGGCGGGCCGCCAGATCCACCCGTATGCGCGTATCTGTTCCATTGCCGACGCCTTCGACGCGCTCACAACCCAGCGCACCTTCCGATCGGCCCTCAATCCGTTCGACACCCTGCGCGTGATGAAAGAGGAGATGCAGACCCAGTTCGACCCGGACATGTTCCGGACGTTTGTACTCATGCTGCGCGGAAAACTGCCGACGAGACAACCGGTGCGGGAAAACATGCCCCATCCTCCGCGTGTCCCGGACTTAACAACGGCGGAATCCGCGGAATCGGCTCCGGAACACGCCGCATTCGGACCTCCCGCGGGAACCGTACCGCCCATGCCCCAGACTTCGGCGGCCGAGGGGCATTCCGAAGAAAAAACGATTCCCGTCCCTGTTTCCCGAATCGAGGAAGCCACCGAACCGCCTCGAGTGTCCCGGAAAGAGACCGCTCCCCCACCGCAGAAACACCCCAGGACCTCGTCCCACAGACAGGAAGAGATCCGGCAGATTGTGACACAATTGCAGGATATCCAGAAAACCATCGAAAAAAAGGAAGAAACGCTGAACACGGCCCTCGAGAAACAGGCGCGTTTCCGCGCCTCCCAGCAACAGAAGAACTCACCGGCCCCACCGGTGTCCCCGAAACCTCCGGCACACGGAGGACCGGTCGCCCCCCCTCCCAACCGATTCAATGCCGACGAATCCCTGGCGCTCTGGCCGTCGGATCTTCTGGATCGCTGACCCGGCAACGGAAAACGAACCGTTTGTTCTTGTGTCAGGGTGCGAAAAGGGTTCGATCACCGTTGGGGTGAGGCGTTATCCTGAATACCGCAGGAATAAACCCAAGTCCACTGTACTCAACCAGATTGGGTGTCCCCAACAGGTGATCCGCGGGGACATGGAACCGGAGATCGAAAAGGGGCGGGTCAAGCGCCAACGGCGCGATCCATTGTAGCCTGGGGCATCGCCCCAGGAACAGACCGGGTTGTTTTCACGAGGGCTGAAAGCCCGTTCTATCCAGGCGTTTCCCCCTATCCAAATCGGACGGGCCTTCAGCCCTTCTCAGAATAGGGACATCCTCCCTGGGGCGACGCTTCGCTTGCCCCAGGCTATGATCAAGTCGCGCCGTTGGCGCTTCAACCGCGGTTTCCTGGGTTATCTCTTGCGACGCCAACCTGGAGATTGGCGCTCCCGGGAACCGCTCGATCCCATATGAAGGGACTTTTCATGGAGGACGGGCGTCATCGCTCGCCGATGGAAAAAAACCGAAACTGGGGCATTTAGCGACGGCCTTGGAAAATAACTCTTCCCCACAAGATAAATCCCAAAGGGGAATATGCATCATTCCCGCAAATGCGGGCAGAACGGAAAAAGGACTGAGGCGAGAAAAGGAAACCTGTTCGCGGATTCCCGGGGTGAATGCTCTAGTCCACCGCCTGACCTTCCGTCTCGCGCTCCTTGTCCACTTTTTCCCGGCAGATTTCCCGGCTGGCTTTTTTCTTCTGTTCCACATGCGCGCCCTTGCCCGTGCGCAAGGCCATGGCCGGCACCGCCAGATCCCGCTGTTTGATTTTCTTCTCTTTTTTCATCATCACCGGTTCTCTTCCTCATGAAAAAAGGCCCGGAACATACAGTTCCAAGCCTTTCTCCACTACCCCAACTTTTCTGTATTCCCACAGATCACTTCTTGGTTTCATCGTCCTTGAAGGCGCTGATATCGTCTTCCGTGCCTTCCTTCTTATCTTTCCCCTTCGAGAACAGATCGTACTCGCGCTCGCCTTCCCCCGGACAACGATACACAAACGATTCGTTCCACGCATCCTTGGGCATTTCGTCCATTTTCCGTTCCCACTGATCCTCGGGGATGTCGGAGGGCCGGTGGACCAGAGCGTCCAGCCCCTGATCGGTAGTCGGCAACGATCCGACCGTCATTTCGAAGTCGTTCAACGATGTCTGGATATTCTTGAGTTGCAGTTTGGTCGCCTGAACCCGGGCCTTGTCTGTTTTTCCCAGGATCTTGGGCCCCACCACCGCCACCAGAATACCGATAATCATGACGACCATCATGATTTCAAGAAACGAGAACCCGAACTGTCCCTGCTGCCGAAAAAACCGCTTCCGCCCACTGCATCGCATACGTCCGATTCCTCCTTCGAATCGTCTTCAGATGCTTATTTTGCGCTCTCCTGAATCTTTTTTGCAAGATAATTTGTCACATCCTGCAGTTCGGACTGACGCAGAAGGTCGGTCTGAATCTTTTTATACGCGTGCAGAACCGACGTGTGATTGCGCCCGTTGAAATGAACGGCAATTTCCGGGTAAGACAGATCGGTCAAGAGGCGACACAGGTACATCGCGAGATGACGCGGCAAGGTCACCTTCTTGTGCCGACCATGCCCGTTCAGATCCTGGCGCGTGATGTTGAAGAAGTCGCACACGCTTTCCTGAATGCGCTCGACCGTCACCCGCAGGGGCTCTTCACCGATCACGTAATGCCCCAGTACCTGCTGGACACTCTCGAGCGTGATGGGCTTGCGCGTCTGGTACCAGTAGTGGCGCAGGCTTGTCAACACCCCTTCGAGTTTGCGGATGTTCGTCTTGATGCGTTCGGCAATGAAGATCGCCACCTCGTTCGAGAGGGCGAAGCCATGCACATCGGCCTTCTGGCGCAGAATCGCCACGCGGGTCTCGAGATCGGGCGCCTGAACGTCCACAATCAGGCCCCACTCGAACCGGCTGCGCAGACGCTCCTCGATGTTCGACATTTCACTCGGCGGACGGTCGCACGACAGCACAATCTTCTTGTGGTGCCCGTGCAGTTCGTTGAACGTGTGGAAAAACTCGTTCTGCGTACCTTCCTTGCCGAACAGGAACTGTACGTCATCAAGCAGGAGCAGGTCCACGCTACGGTACGTTTCGCGGAACTGCGAGATGTTGCCCTGCTGGATCGCTTGAATGAACCCGTTCATGAAGCGCTCGGAATTGACATAACGCACGCGCGCCTTGGGCGCGTGCTTCAGGAAGGCCTGGCCGGTCGCATGCAACAGGTGCGTCTTGCCCAGTCCCACCCCCCCCCACACCAGCAGAGGATTCCACGCCTCGGTGTCGGGCTCGGCCACCGCGCGGCAGGCCGCATGGGCAAACCGGTTGCTCTCGCCCACCACGAACTGCTCGAACGTCAAGGCCGACGACAAGCCCGCAGACTCCAGACAATCCACCGATTCAATCACGCTCGCCTGTGTCACGGAAGGCGTTTGCGGCAAGCGGCGCGCCGACGCTTCACTCTCCGAGGCCATTTCGTCCATCAGCGGCGAGACATGGAACGTCACATCCACCTTGCGTTCCGCGATCCGGCCCAGCGTATCCACGATCTGTTCCTGATAATTGCGCGTCAACCAAGCTTGATTGAAAGCCGAAGGAACATCCAGATGCACCGTACCATCTTCGCTGCCCCGGTACCGCGCCGTCTTGATCCAGGTGTTGAAGTTCTCTTCATCCACCTGGCACCGCAGGTCTTCGAGCGCTTGTTCCCAGATTTCGCTTTTCAGTTCACTGCCCAATTGTCAATCCCATTCTATAAAAGCGAGCTTTCGCCCTTTATCAGTGTATGATATGCAGTATGATTTATCATTGAAGCAAATCTAAGCAGGCAAAACAGGGGGTAGAATAAACATTTGACTGCCCGAAAGCAAGCCTTTTTTTTCTCTTCAGACGGCTTCTTCATCTCATCCCTAAAAGTTTGAAGGCACAAGATTTAGACCCGTCAATTTCAACGCTTGACAACTCGGCACAACGTTGAGAACAGAGGACTTGCAGAATGAACAAAACTTTATTTCTTTCCCCCTCAAAAAACCGGTTATTTCCCATCCTGCCGTGAAAATCGGGATCATTCTCCCAATCCTTACCGCCCACATTGATTACACCTCGGTTCGTTATTAGTTACAACAATAAAAATTCCCAGCCCCCTCGCCATTCGAGCGAAAACGACAGGATACGAGACAAACATCCGAATAAAAACAAGTCACCGGGAGGGTTGAATCGGACAACCCAGCGCCTCAACCAGCCAATCACTAGTCTGGCGCAGACGCTCGCTGAGATGCCGGGCCGTCGCCAGGAGAATCTTGACCCCCACCTGGGGGGCTTCCTCCACCAGACTGTAGAAATTTCCATCCGTCAGAAAAAACAATTGCGAGTCCTCGCGCGCCAGCACGGTGGCCGACCGCGGCAGACTGTCAATCAGCGACATTTCGCCAAAGGTACTGCCCGGCGCCAGAACCGCCAGTTCCTGATAGCCGCCCTCGGGCAGATCCTTCAAGACGTCCAGGCTGCCCTCCACCACAAACCCGAAATAGGACGCCGCATCGCCTTCCCGAAACACAACCTCATGCCGCTGCACCTGAAACACCAGAAGAAAACGGGCCAATTCGGCCAGTTCGTCTTCCCCCAGGCCGGCCACCCACTCGAGTTTCCGGAGAATCGCGGCCCGCTGCGCAAGCGGCATGATGACGGGTTCCATGACGATCCTGTCCTGCGGCTTCCTGCCAGAATGAACCGTTGATCTCACGGCGTCGTCCACCGCATCATCGGCTCGTTTATTCTGGCGCGCAAAACGCACAAAGTCAAGTTCCGGGTGAAACGGTTTCCTGCGACGCGAGGGAAGCCTCAATACACAGACGGCAGGTAACGGACCCGGAGCGTGACACTGCCCCCCGCGCGCCCCCCTCCGACCCGGATGCGGAGGGCGGTCAGTTCGTAGTTGTCCAGAGTCTGCGAGTCGTACTCGCGCAGAGTCAACCGTTGCGAGCCGCGAATGGCCGTCCGGACCGCCAGTTCACATTCGCTCTCCCGGCGGGTCTGGGTTCCCCCCGCCGGGGTAACACCCGTCTCATCGCCCGTGACCCGTACCAGCCGGACGGTCAGATCGCGCCAGACCCGCTCATCTTCGGGGTTTGTGAGGGTGAATTCCGTGAGGGATCCTTCCGTCACGGCCCGCCGGGCCCGGCTCGAAACACCCGAACGCGCGCGACTCGCCCGCGCGGGATAAACCTGGTCCAGAAGCCCCGCCATTGTCGCCGGCGTCTGGTACCGCAACTGTAGAATCTCCACCCGTTCCGAACCGTCTCCTCCCCCGATTTCAGAAAGTCCCGATCGGTTTTTCGAAGAGGAAACCGGGGCCGGGGTCTGAACCGGAATGACGGGAGCGGCCTCGGCCTCGCGTTTGGCGCGTTCGAGGTAGCGTTGGACGGCGGCGATGCGGTGCGGGAAATCCACCACCGTCAGGCGGACCTCGCCGTTCTGTCCCAGGCTTTCGCGCGCCGGCAGCAGCTTCCGCCCATCCTGCGAGGCTGCGGAACGCGAAACGCCCTGATAAAGCAGGGTCTCCAACTCGTCATAAACCCGCCGGAGAAACTTCTGATACTCCGGCGACTGACTGTCCCCCGATTTAATCGAGTCGAGTTGGATTTCGAGCGTATCGAGCTGATCGGGCACCTGAAGACGCCCCTGCTCGACCGCCCGGGAGAGAGCCTTTTCCAATTCCGGCGAAGAAACGGAGGCGGGCTCGAGCACCAGATAATCCCCGCCCGTCCGGAAAACACGTTTCGCACCCGCCGTTGCGGCATAATCCTGTGTCTGGACAGATTCCAGTTCCCGACGGATATTTTCCACTTCTCCCCGGGGAGCCAGCAGAATCAACAATCCCCGCAAATCGGGCTGGCCGGACTGGCGCAAGGTATCCAGGAAACGCCCCAGCGCCTCGATCCAGGCTTTTCCGGCGGTCAGCCGCAACACGCCTTGCGGCTCGTCCACGGCGAAGGAAGGCGCCGGCGCATTCTTCGGCAGGGAGTTGAAAAGCTGACGCTCGAACCAGCGCTTTTTCTCGAACGTCTTGAAGATCTGGACTTCGGCATCCGTGAGCCGAATGACCTGCTCCTCCAGTTTCTCGCGTTTGACCAGAATGATCCCCCCCTGCTCTTCCCACGTCAGGTTCGAGGGTAACAGCAGGGCATCGAGCGCCTCGCGCAGGGGGATCTTGTCGAAATGCAACACCTGCGCCGGCACCTCCCCACAGGTCACCAGAAAGTCCACTCCCGTCAGCTCATGCAGTTGTGTCAGAATTTCCGGTACGTTCCGCGGTGACTGCCGCGGTGTGGCGGTGTCGAGTGTGACCCGCTGGGCCAGCCGGTCCACCCCGACGGTCTTCTGCGTCCCGCTTGTCTGTTGTTCGAGATTGTTTCCTCCCGGCGCCTTCTGTGTCCCCGAAATGATGGGACGCGCCTGAACGGTGGACGAAGTGGCCTGTCCCGCCTTGTTCTGGGGACCCGCCGCCCTCAACCAGTTCTCAAAATCCTGGGCCGACACCCCCGCTCCGCACAGCCCCCCACCCCACATCAGAAAACTCAGCCCAAGGACCCATTCCAAGACGAAAACACGTTTTCCCGCCTGAAGCACTCCATCCCAGCCTGCGCGCATGGCCCCAGCCTCCTTTCGCATCGGTCCGATGCGAATTTCTATTTCCTCCAGAGTACGCCCCCCGGCTTAAACGGTCAAGGATTCTTCCGGAGACAGAGCCGGGGTGTAAAACGGCTTGCAAACCGGGAACATTCCGGTAAAATCAGAATATGTCAAGGTCCTGCGGGGTCGTCTTTCTGACGGTTCGCAGGAAACGCCCACCCCATGGGTTGACAGCCCACCGAATTGAGGATGTCCTGGTCGGTTATGGAACGCCCCGTTTTTGTCATGATTACCCTGAACAGTCAGAAGGCGATCGGTCCACGTTACGTGGTGGCGGCCTGTCAGGCCGCCGGTATCGAGTCGCACCTGATCCACTTCAAACTCTTCTACTCGCGCGAGGTCTCGCGGGCCAAGGCGCGTGAACTGGCCGAGGCGGGGGAACAGTTTGTGGTCCGGGTCCACCCGCGCGGTCATGAACTGGTGCCCTACCCGCGCCACGCCACCGACGAGGAAACCGGTCTGCTCTGTGACGAGTTGAAACGCATCGAGCCCTCGATTATCGGCATCTCGTTCACGTCGGTAGATCTGGCTCACGCCGAATTTCTCACAGAACTTTTCCACCAGGAACTCCCCGGTGTGCCCGTGATGTGGGGCGGGGTCCACGCCACGCTCAACCCCGAGACCTGCATCCAGTGCGCCGACATGGTCTGTGTCGGCGAGGGGGACGAGGTGGTGGTGGAATACTTCGCCCAGCCGGATCGGCGCGACCTGCCGGGCATGTGGTTCCGTGACGGGGGAAAAATCACGCGCAATCCGGTTCGGCCCCTCATCCAGGATCTCGACCGCCTCGCTTTCCCCATGTTCGGTGGGAATGAAATCATCATTGACGACGGTCGGATTCAGACCGACTCGCGCGACCCGGCGTACTCCATTTCGCGCCATTACCAGATTGTGACGGCGCGCGGATGTCCTTTTTCCTGTACCTATTGCCTGCACAGTGAATTGCGCGGGCTTTACAAGGGCCAGCGGTACCTGCGCCGCCGGTCGGTGGAAAACGTCATGCGCGAACTCGAAATGCGCGCCGGTCAGGGCTTTTTCGATGCCTTTATCTCGTTCTTCGACGAAGTGTTCGTCAAGGACCCCGAGTGGATTCAGGAATTCGCGCCCCTCTACGAGAAACGCATCGGGTTGCCCTTTGTCGGTTACTCACACGCGGCTTACACCACCCCCGAGATGTTGCGCGAGTTGCGCCGGGCCGGCATGATCAGCACCACCCTGGCCTTCCAGTCCGGTAGCGAGCGCATGTTGCGCGATATTTACAAAAGGCCCGCCCACCTCGACAAGGTGGTCGAACTGGCGCACACCATCCATGACGAAAAACTCGTGGACGTACTGGCTTACGAAGGTCTCACCAACACCCCCTTCGAGACGGAAGAGGACTGCCGCGCCACGTTCGATTTCCTGCTGCGCCTTCCGGCGCCTTACTATCTCCAGATGTTCGAGTTGGCTCTGTTCCCCGGTACGCGTATCACCAGCCTGCCCCGGCTCGAAAATCCCCTGTCTGAAGAAACCTTTCGCTTCTGGAACCTCCTCTACCTCCTCACACAACATGCCGAACTGCCCCGCGACACGATCCGCGCCCTGGCCGACGACCCGTTCCTGCGCACGCATATTCCCGCGCTCGAGGGATTGGCGTTCGGGCTTTTCCCGAACGACCTGGCGGTCTGGCTCATCGAGACTTACCGGCAGAAGACGTATGGGCTGCAAATGGCCCGTCGGGCCGCTCAGGCGCCGCCCCCTCCCCTGCTCCGGCGTGTCCTGCGGGGGGTGAAACGGCGGGCGCTGCACCTGCTCGATCCGGCCCGGTAAGAGTTTCAACTCGTCTTTTTCCAATCATTGACACAACAAAATACGTGAATTCGCGCATTCGGGCATTTCTATTGCCAGCCGCCGGAGGCTGTGCTAAATTTTCCGATCTTGGGATGGGGTGTTGGGGGGCAGAACCGACGTCCCGGACAGAATCATTCGCCCGGTATCATCTGGCGGGTGAAAAGAGACTATTCTGGAATTTTGAGGAGTCGGAAGAAACCATGTCAATTTCCCTGAAACGCAAAGGCACCCTGTTTGTCCTGGTCGCGCCCTCCGGGGGGGGAAAGTCCACCGTTTTGAAAGCCTTGTTGAAAAAAATGGACAGCCTGTCCTATTCCATATCGGTCACCAGCCGTGAGCCGCGTCCGAACGAGGAAAACGGGCGCGACTACCACTTTGTCTCGCTTGAAGCGTTTCTCAAAATGATCGAGCGCAAAGAATTCTATGAGTGGGCGCAGGTCCACGGCAATTTCTACGGTACGCGGAAAGACACGGTGGAGGGCCTGCTCAGTCAGGGACTGGACGTCGCCATGGACCTCGACGTGCAGGGCGCCTGTTCCATCAAGGGGATGAAGCCCGATTCGGTGACGATCTTTCTCCTGCCTCCTTCGACAGAAATCCTCGAAAAACGCCTGCGCAACCGCGATACGGACGACGACGATGTCATCGCCCTGCGTCTGCACAATGCCACGAACGAAATCGCCCGGTGCAAACTGTTCGACTATCTGGTCATCAACGACGACCTCGACCGGGTGATCGAGGAGATCGAGTCCATCGTGCGGTCCGAACGGCACCGCAGCATCCGACAGACCCTGATCCTCAAGGATGAAACCGCGATCGAAGACCTGATGGACTGACGAAACATCTGTCGGGACGAGGTATTCCGAATCCTGATACGGGGAAGTGTGGAGGGGGACACGGGTGTCCTCATCTGGCACGATATCAACTGACACTCGAAATACCCGGCTCGAAATCGAAATAAAGTGAGAAACGGATAGATGGACCTTTCCGGTTGGATGCAAACCGCCCCTGTGGGAGAACCCCGGCGCCTGGCCTGGATCAACGCCGAAGCGGCCACCGCGCCAACGCCCGAAGACGCCGCCAGTTGGTTGCGTCTCGAACGATGCCTCGGCCCTCAGGACGCCACCGAACTGCTGGGTGAGTGGGACGTGCAGGGGGTCTATTGCCTGACCCTGGCCGGAGGGCGGCAGGCGGTCTCGGGTCTCGAAATGTGGACACCGGACATGGCCGAACCCCAGGAACGCGAGGACATGCTCGCGGCCGTACGGGTGATTCGGGCCCTGCCCACAAACTCACCGGTGGAACAAACCGCACTCAACTTTCTCTCGCGCGATGTCACGCGCCGCTGGATCGAAGCACAAGTCCAGACAAACTTAAACAAGAACGGGGAAAACGCGGGGGAAACGGCCATCCAACTCCCGCTCGCGGGACGGGCGATGCTGGGACTGGCTCCCTGGACCCGTGACTTGCCGCGCCTGTACGCCCAGCGCTGGGACGGAGAAGAACTGCGCGGCCTTCTGCCCTATCTCTGGTTCGACGGGCCGGGGGCGGAGCGTTTCCGCTGGCGTTACCGGACCCTGCTGGCCGAACTGTTTCAGGACGGCTTTCTGACTCCTGCAGCCGAGTGGAGCCAGGAAACGGGGCGCCTGCTGGCATTTCAGGCGCAGCACGCCTCGACGCTTCTCGACCAGACACTGGACGGCTGGGCGCCCACCATGCGGTTGCTGGCGCCCGCTCAGACCGCGGCGATTCACGACCCCGGCTCCACCTTCGCCTCCCCGCTGGTCTTGAAGGAAGCCGTTTCCGTTTCGCACCAGTTCGAACGCGAGCCCGTGCTCAATGAAGTGTTTGACGGACGCGAGGGACGGCAGAACCCGCTGGTGGACTTTCGCGGGTTTGCCGAACGGAGCCTGACACTGGGCGCTCTGCGGCTGGCCGGGCCTGCCCGTCCCCGAAACTGGCGAGCCGTGGGCAAGCGTCTGGCGGGTGCGTCGGACATTCGCGAGACCCAGCCGTGGTGGCCCGGATGGCTTGAGGTGGCCGCGGGAATCGAGCGCCTCGAAGGACTGCTGTATCCCAGCCGCCGTCAGGTCAACGTGCTGGTGCTCTCCCCTTCCGAATCGGTCATGGCGGTGGCGCAGACTCCGCTGCCTCCCAATCTGTCGGGGTTTCTGGCGAAAAACAAGGCGAACGAGCGGGCCGAAGAAATCGAACTGGCGTACCGGAACCTGTTGCAGGCGCTCCTGAATTTCCAGATTGATTTCGACCTGGGCGATGAAGAACTGATCGAGCGCCACGGCCTGGCCGACGCCAACACGTTCTGGATCGGGCAGGGCGGGGAATACACCATCGTCGTGGTGCCTCCGGCCCATTCGTGGCGGCGGGGCACCGTTCGCAAACTGAGAAAGTTTGCGCGTAAGGGGGGATGTGTACTGGTGGCGCGACCCATCGCGCCCCTGATTGATTTTGAACCGGCGGATGGTTTCTTCGAGAAAATGGCCGATGAGTTCGCCAACGTTCAACTCGTCGAACGCGCCGGACGCGAGGTATGCTTCCAGCTCAACCGGCTCGACCCGCGCGCGTTTTCCATCCGCGCCCAGGGACAGGACACTTCTCCGCTCCTGGTCCAGCACCGCAAGACCCCCTCGCACGAACTGTTTCTGGTCAACAACACTTCGCGCGGCGAATCGGTCGAAGCGCGCGTTCAGGTTTCCGCGCAGGGCGCCGTGCGCGTGCTCGATCCGTGGACACCCCAGATTCTCCTCAAGGATTCCGAAGTCGAACGGCAATCGCAGTCGTTCAACTTCAACTTCCACGCGGCGGGCGCGACCCTCTTTTCCGTCGGGGGACAGGCAGACCTCACCGAACCGCTCCACCAGCGCCGTCCGCACGCTTCCTCGCGCGAGATGCTCGAGGAAACGTGGGACTTCGAGCGCCTGGACCCGAACCTGCTCCCACTAACGGAATGCCGGGCGCATGTGGCGGGCGAGGCCTACTCGGCCAACCTGGGCCGGGGCGCACGGCTTCTGCCCATCGAGTTCATCCGCGCCGCGCTGGCGGAGGAACTCGCGCGCAAGAACGCCGAAGACGATGAAGCGTTCGAACCGATTCCCGTCAGTCTTGCATTCGAATTCGAATCACGTATCCATCCGCGCCGGCGCAACATCCGGCTCATTCTGGAACCGAATCCGGGCCTTCAGGTTCGCGTCAATGGAGAAGCCGTCGCGGTTGAAATGGCAGGGTTCCCGGGTTCTTCCGAAAACGGGGACACCCACACAACCGGCCCGGACGAGGAAGGCATTCTGACACGCCAGGACGTGGACGAGTACGGCGACGAGGCGTTCGAGGAAACGGACGAGACCGGGAGCCAATCGGATTTCTCGAACGAATCGGACACAACCGGGGAAGACCGCCCCTGGCTGCCCGATCCGGGTTTTCTCTCGCTCGACATTGGCTCGCTGTTGCAACAGGGACCGAACACCCTCGAGATCGCCTTTCTCGTCACGGAGCCCTTCAGCGCCACGGGTGAAACGGGTCCGGCCCTCGAGGCGCCCATTCTGGCGGGCGATTTCGGCGTCACACTCGACGAAAAGGGACAGGGCATTCTGACCGAGGAACCGCGGACCCTGCGCTATGGCAGCTGGACCGAGCAGGGGTACCCCTACTACGCCGGACGGATGGTCTATCGTCAGGACTTCCTCTTCGAGGCCGAACACCGTAAACGGTACTTTCTCACACTCTGCCCCGCCTGGGGCGCACCCGGGGCCAAAGGCGCGGCGGGCGCGCACATCGTCGCCCGCATCGGCCCGCACAAACCCGCCACGATAACCTTTGCGCCCCAGCGGCTCGAAATCACCCGTCTGGCACGCAACGATATCAATACGCTCGAAATCGAGATCGCCTCAACCTTCTACAACCTCTACGGTCCCGTCCACGTGGTTGACCGACTGACGCGCGATCCCCAAGCCGGACCGGAGATTTACGACAGCCTCCCGGCCAACGACCGACGCCTCTGGAACCGTGTCCCCCAATTGGTCCCCTTCGGTCTGCTGGGTGGCGCCGCCATCGAGACCTACGATCCGGACGCTCCCCCGCCGCCGCAGCCGGAAAAGAAATCGGCCAAGGCCGCCAGTGACGCGGAAAACCCGGAATCGGGAACGGAAACAACCTCGGAGTCGCCCACCGATTCGGAAGACATCCGCCCGGATTCAGATTCTTCCTCCGTCTCCCTCTCGGAAGAAAACCGTTTCGAGGATGAGGAAGAAACGAACTCCGAAGAAGAATCTGAGGACGAAGACGAATTTGACGACGAAGAGGAAGATGAGGACGAAGACGA
>DAOPYU010000014.1:20872-22495 GCA_035353095.1 Candidatus Sumerlaeota bacterium
CCGGACAGTGAATCCCGATAAAACCGGACCCGGAGAGGGGTCAGATTGCCCCTCTCCGGGCCGTTTGTTTATCATCCTTTTTCCTGCGACTCGTTCCTCCTCCCGCGTCACGGGAGCGGTTTGGCCCGGAACTCGATCGTGTAATCCTGTCCCTCTTTCCAGGGCCCCGGCGCGGTCACCAGCAGGAAGTTGTCCGTGATGACCGGCTTGAACTCCGCGCCTTTCAGCACTTCGGCGCTGCCGAGGCGTTTGGGAAAGAAAATCCCCACGGGCGCGCTGTCCTTGTTCGGCTCGCCGTGATCCTGGCGGGCGTGGACCACCACGCGGTAGAGGTCCGCCTTGTCCTGAATGAACTCGACCGTGTGCGACGGCGAGGCGTACTGCGAATCGAGGCGGACTTCCAGGGCGGGATCGCCGTAGAACGCCACCACATCGCGGTCCCAGAGCAACCCCATGTTGTCCCGGATCGCCGCCTGGTCGGGCTTCTCGCGTTCCTCGGGCGTCATCGTCTGTACCACCCCATTCCCGATGGTCTGGATATTCAACTTCTTCGACAGATCGAACTCCAGTCCAGCGGTCTTGGGATACAGAGTGGTCAACCGGTTCAGCAACTGCTGATTGGTGAAGAACAGAGACTCGTTGAGCGGCGCCACGCCTCCCATCTGCTCCCAGTACCGCATCGTGCCCCACCCCATCGCGCCGAACCAGGTTGTGTCGGTGTAACCGATCATCTGGTTGACCTTGCCGTACCCCAGCCAGGCCAGCGCCATGCAGTTGCGGTCGGGGATGTCGCCAATCAGGCAGTTGCCGATGGGCAGGTACAGCTTCGGTCGCTTCGGCTCACGGATGGGGAGCAGTTCGCCCTGGATCTGGCCCTTCTTCGCCTGCCCCGATTCGTCAATCATACGCTCTTTCGCCAGGTAACCGAACAGTTTCCCGTCCTTGCAGACGATATTGCCCTTGCTGAACGGCATTTCGAGGTTCCGCTCGCTGGCGTGGCCGGAACTGACGATCACGTCGGGGTCCAGCCCCTCGAACTGCTC
Source organism: Candidatus Sumerlaeota bacterium (assembly GCA_035353095.1). GTDB lineage: Bacteria > Sumerlaeota > Sumerlaeia > UBA8349 > UBA8349 > DAOPYU01. Next base: position 21,916 of record DAOPYU010000014.1, read on the forward strand.
GATGTAACGGCGCGTCTGGTCCACTTTCCCTTTGTTATCCTTGCCGGTTGTGCCGTCGGGCTTCTTCCACCCGAACTCGCCCGGCGTTCCATCGCTGATGTAGAAGGACTCTTTGTAACGATCATTCCCCACCCCGGCGGTGATGAGGGCCGTATTGACCACCGTGGGGGCGGTCGCCTGCGCCAGACGCAGGGCGTCCTCGGCGGTGTAACCCGTGATGACTCCGAAAATCGTGTCGCCGTAGGGGTCGTCATCGAGTTTGCGCGTCATCCGGTAGATCCGGGCGATCTGCTTGAACCCCGTTTCCTCGGGCCGCGAGACAAAGCAGGCGTACTTCGGGAACGCCTCCTTCAGAGCCGGAAGCGCCGTCTCCAGTTCCCCCTCGTAGGAAATCACTCGCGCCCGGTGTTTCTTGACCAGCGCCTCCACCACCGCCTTCCATTCCGGTTTCGCCAGCGTCTCGCTCGAAACCACCACGGCATACGACGACGCATACGAACGGGTACAAATCAGAGAACACCCCGACAAGACAACAAACAGGCTGAACGTGACCAGAGAGAACAATACGCGCTTCATGATC
>DAOPYU010000015.1:0-18308 GCA_035353095.1 Candidatus Sumerlaeota bacterium
GTCACCGGACAGATCGGATGGAATCTCTCGGTTTATCATGGCTGTATCAAACTTTGGGATTCTCCTGGTTCCCCGATAACCCGCTGGCGCTCAGACCTCTTCCTATTGGGATCGAACCACCAGAAAGGCGCTGTCGAGAGCGATCACCTCGACCGGCGCGCCCACCGGAATCCGAATCTCGGAGGACTCGCTACGGGCCTGAAGACGCCGTCCGTCCAGTTCAACAAATCCCGTGGGATCCAGGTCCGTCAGGACACGCCCCACCTGCCCCACGCACGCGGCCAGGTGGCGGGCGGTTGGCTGAACCGGCGGCATCGGCTGGACCGCCAGGCGCCGCAGGGCATACACAAAGCAACCGATCCCCACCACCAGCGCGGTCCCGCCACTCAAGACCAGACAGGCCGTCCCCGCCAGTACACCATAATGGGAGTAGCAAAGCGCCGATCCTCCCAGCAGGCACAAAGTCCCCAGGACCGCCAGAAAACCGCCCGCCACCAGCGATTCGGCCGCCACCAGCAGAATCCCGGCCAGAAGAAGCAGAAAAATGGTTCCCAGCATGGTGTCCTGTTCCGTTTCAGAAGTCAGAAATGGCCGTGTTACCCGAATAGAGGGTCCGTTCCGCACTCAAAGTTCCATCGCCGGGTTCAGGAACATCGAAAGCGCAAAACGCTCCTGGAATTCAGGCCGGGTGGCCAGTTCCACCAGACGCGTCCGGGTGGCGATCTGCTCGACCCGTTGGCGCTCATAGGCGTTGAGCAGAACGCACCGCGCCCCCTCCTGTGAGGAGTTGCCCACAAAGAACACCTTCTCCGGGTCCAGTTCCGGCAGCAGGCCGATGGTCATGGCGTCTCGCACGTTCAGGTGACTGCCGAACGCGCCCGCCACCAGAAAACGGTCAATCCGGTTCAGGGCCAGGCCCATCTCCTTCAGGACCATGCAGATGGCCGTCTGAACGGCGCCCTTGGCCAGCTGGAACTCGCGCACATCGGCCTGGGTGAGGTAGAAACGCTGCCCTTTCGTGTCCTGCGCCAGGAAGATCTGGGGGGCGCCCGACTCATCCACTTCCAGCCGGGCGGCCAGACGGGGCGGCAAAACCCGGGCCTCGGCACTGTCCGGTTTCGGAATTCGTCCGTTCGCCCCCAGAAGACCCACCTCCACGGCCCGGGCGAAGAACTCGATCAATCCACTTCCACAAATGCCCGTCGGTTCGGCCCGATCCAGAGTGTGGGCGACCAGGTCCTGTCCGTCAAACGTGAACTGATGGATGGCCCCCGTGGCGGCAAGGGTGCCCGCGCTGATCTTGCCCCCCTCGAACGACGGCCCCGCCGCGCTCGACGTCGAGCAGAGTTGACCGTCGCGCGCCACCACCACCTCGCCGTTGGTGCCGATGTCCACCAGAACACTGACGCCCTTCTGATCGAGAAGGCGGGTGACCAGGATGCCCGCGGAAATGTCCCCTCCGACGAATCCGCCGATGCAGGGCAACACATACACCGGCGCATGGGGATGGACGGCCAGTGTCAGGTCCCGCGCTTCGAGCGGCACCCCGCCCCGCAAGGCCCCGGCAAAGGGCGCCTGTCCCAGTGACGTCGGGTCCACCCGCAAAAACAGGTGCGTCATGGCCGTATTACCCGCCACCGCCACCGCGTTCACATGGAGCGGTTCGATGCGCCGCTCCCGGCACAGCCGGGCGATCAGGCCGTTGGCCGCCTCGATCACGCGATGGTGCAGCGCCTCGAGCTCGCCCGGGTTGTCCAGAATGGCTCGGATACGCGAAATCAGGTCTTCGCCCCACACGCGCTGGGGATTGAGGCATCCCGCGCGGGCCGCCTCGACCCCGTCGTTCAGGTTGATCAGGGCCGCGGAAAGCGTGGTGGTTCCCACATCGAGCGCCACCCCCCAGTGCTCGGCGAGGGTGTCCCCGCATTCGGCCAGAATCATCCGGTTCCCGTGCAGGGTGACCGTCACCGGCTGGCGCTGATGTTCCGCGCGGGCAACCAGGGAGGGCAGAGCGCGCAGAGTTTCAACCGTCGGGTGAACGTCGGTCCAGAGTTCCTCGGGCAGGACGTGAAGCACGCGCTCCCAGTCGCACCGGGAAGCATCGAGCGTCGAAGGCGGGAGGAAACCGCAGTAACGGGTGACCTCCGGCGCCACCACCACGTCGGTTCGGACGCCCTGCGTCAGGATGTGTTCGGTGTGAAACGATTCCAGTCCCCCGCAATACACCTCGGCATCCGTGTCCAGCGTGCTGCAGCACGCCAGCCGGACGCCGCGTCGAATGTCGTCGCGGGACAAATGGCGTTCCTCATCCGGCAGAGGCGCGGGCGCACCCTCGCGAAACTCGACCCGACACCGGCCACACACACGCACGCCCCCGCACGGATACGCAAACGGAATCCCCGCCTCGCGCAACGCGTCGGCCAGAGCCGATCCGGCGGGCACCCTCAGGGTCCGGCCCTCGGGCTGAAGGATCAGGCGCACTTCATCGGACGGAGTCATCACGCGCGCTCCTTGCGTCTTCGAGATCAGAAACCGGAAGGCTCGGCGTCGGGCAGGACGGCAATGGCCTCGATCTCGACCAGTGCATCCTTGGGCAGCCGTCCCACCTCGACCGTCGCCCGGGCCGGCGGACGGAAGGGGAAGTACTCCGCATAGGCTTCGTTCATGACCTGAAAGTCGAGCAGACTCGTCAGATAGACCGTTGTCTTGACGATCGAGCCCATCGAGCCCCCCGCAAACTCCAGAATCGCCTTGAGGTTCTCGAGCACCTGTCGGGTCTGACCGTCCACGTCGGGCGTCTCGATCTGGCCCGTCGAGGGGTCCACGGGGATCTGCCCCGAGATATACAACATGTTGTCCACTTTGATCGCCTGCGAGTAGGGGCCAATAGCCGCCGGGGCGCCGGGGCATACAATATCAATCTTGTCCACCATCTGAAAAAGACCTCCGGATAACCAGCATTCAAGCGATAAAACACGCTGGCCCCAGCATCGCAGAAACCCGGAAACCGGACAAGCAAAATCCGGCGGGAACGAAGCAGCGATCAGGAGGATTCAAAAGAACGCCCGGCTGAAGCCGGCTCTGAAAAGGAGTCGGCAACACCCCACCTGAAGGCGGGTGCAAAGAAGAGTCCGCTGAAACGGGCAACACAACGACTTCTGGATTCTCCTGACACCGAGGTGGGGAACCTCTTGAATGGGCGATGGGCGGAGCACCCTCCTCCAAAAGGAAACCGCCCTCCGTATTTTCGACGAAACGGAAGGCGGCGCAAAACCGGCAGGCTCGATTTCAGAGAGGGCTCACGCGGTCGTGTCGATCACGTTCCCGGCCCCGTTAAGGATCTGGTCTTTCAGATCGTTCAACTGGTCGAGAAAACTCTCCTCGGTGATTTCACCCGACTGAAACTGATCCATCAACTTCACGAACGTGGCGTTGATCGTGTTACTATTGGTGTCGGATTCCTGAGACGGCGGGGGAGGGGGCGGGGGCCCGCTGGGCCGCGAGAACCCGGCCTTTTCCATGATTTCAGAGGAGTCCTTGCCCATCGGGATCTTCGCGTCCTTCAACTCCTCCATCAGAGATTTCTGGTCTTCCGCGGTCATGTTTTCCGGATCGTACTTGGCGAGGATTTCCTCGAGCTGGGTTTTCTGTTCGTCCGTCAGATTCCGGGATTGAGTCCGCTGGGTCGCGTTCTGCACCAGCGATGATTGAATACCTTGCAGTTCCATAATGGTTCCTTTCCTGAATGAACTGATGACGCCCGATTCAGGGACAGCGACTTCCCTCCTTTCCCGAGCCGGAGAGGGAGATGCGGCCGAAACGACCGCCCGTCAAGGTTTCCCTTCCGCACGGAACCGGGTGAAGACGAAGTCCCCGGAATCAGAGCCGCCCCGATGCCGCCAAGCGGCATGCGGGGCGAAAAATCGGGGAATGCTGGATGTTACGCGGTGGTATCAATGACGGCGCCCGTGTTCTGTTCGAGTTCCTCTTTGATGGCGTTCAGTTCATCAATAAATTCCGATTCCGAGACCTGACCCGACTGAAACTGCTGCAGCAGTTCGAGAAACGAGGCATTGACCGAACTGCTGCTGCTCGTCGAGCTCGATTCCTCGGGCGGCGGTCCCGCCGGGGGGGTGGGTTTGGCAAATCCGGCGGCCTCCATGGTTTCGAAGGTGGCCTTGCAGGGGGGAATATTTGCCGAGCGCAATTCCTCCATCAGGGCCTTTTTGTCCGCCTCGGTCATATTTGCCGGGTCGTACTTGGAAAGAATTTCCTCCAACTGGGTCTTTTGCTCGTCCGTGAGCGTCCGGGATTGAACCCGCATGGCTGAACTTGAAGCCATAGAAGCCTGAATACCTTGCAGTTCCATTGGTTTGTTCCTTTCTTTGAAAAAATGAGGGCTCCTTGACGCGATTCGGAAAACAGCAAATGGCATTCCAGATCTTTTTGCCGACTCCCCCGAGTTTTCCCGGCGGAATAGAGAATCTGGAATCTTCCGCTGAAATTCTGGACATGTTGCGCCACTTCGTGCATGCTGGGAACCGGCAGAAATTTCTACCCGGGCAGGGGAACCCGCAGGGACACGTTCTGCCCGCCTGAACCGGGAACCGGCACGGTCAGACCGACCGAGATTGCATAAGGAAGTCTTCCAAAATGGCCAAACGCATCAGACAACCCGAACGAGTAGTCCAGGGCGTGCGCTACCTGCGCCTGCCCCAGCGTACCAAGATCATCACCCCGCAGGACGATATTGTGGACATCGTGGATCAATACACCCACGACCTGCGCCAGCCCGGCGACATCATCGTCGTGGCCGAAAGTCCTACGGCCATCTCGCAGGGACGCGCAATCCCCGAGTCGGAAATCCATATCAGCCTGCTGGCGCGCCTGTTGTGGCGCGGCGTGCGCAAGGTGCCCTACGGCATCGGCCTGCGCAGCCCGGCCACCATGCAGTGCGCCATCAACGAGTGCGGCTCGCTGCGCATCCTGGCCGCCTGCGCGGTGGGGGTGTTGGGGAAACTGCTGGGCCGCCGGGGCGACTTCTACCGCGTTGCGGGGATGCAGGCCGCCACGATTGACGCCGCACACACCAGCCCGGTGCCCCCGTACGACCAGTGCGTGATCCTGGGCCCGAAAGACCCCGATGGCGTGGCGCGACGCATTCTGGAACGCACCGGCTGCCAGGCCGCCATCATGGACATCAACGACATCGGCGGTTCCTGGGCGCTGGGCGCGACGGCAGGCATTGACAAGCCGCTCCTCGAAGAAGTCATGCGCGACAACCCGATGGGCCAGAAGGACGAATGCACGCCGCTCTCCATCGTGCGACGGTTGCCCAACTGAGCGCGACGGGAGCGGTCCTCTCGGGAAGATAGCCCCGGGGTATTTTGTCTTGGGTCCAGTCGGTCCGATCAGTCCCATCGGACAGATCCGCCCGACAGGACCGATAACCCGTTCTTGAACAGGAAAGACCATTCCCTTGGAAAAGGGGGGACACCCATGCGCAGCGAACCGTTTCTCGTCGTCGGGTTGGGGGAAATTCTCTGGGATCTGCTGCCGGGAGGAAAACAACTCGGCGGCGCGCCCGCTAACTGCGCCTTCCATGCGCATTCGCTCGGCGCAACGGGCGCCGTGGTCAGCTGCGTCGGCGACGACGAACCGGGCCGCGAGATCTTCGCGCGGCTCGAGGCTTTCGGCCTCGACACCCGCGGGATCGCCCGCGACTCCCGTCACCCGACCGGCACGGTCAGCGTTTCCGTCAGTGAACAGGGACAACCGTCCTACACCATCCACGAGGGAGTCGCGTGGGATTTCCTGACTCTCAATGAGGCGATGCTCGACCTGGCGCGGCGGTGCGACGCGGTCTGTTTCGGCTCGCTGGCGCAGCGCTCTCCCGAGTCGCGCCGCGCCATCGCCGCCTTTCTGGACGCCACCCGGCCCGAGTGCCTGCGCGTCTTCGACGTCAACCTGCGCCAGCACTATTACGACCTGGACATCCTCGCCACGACCCTCCCGCACGCATCCGTCTTCAAGATCAACGACGAGGAACTGCCGGTGGTGAGTTGCCTGCTCGGGCTGCGGGGCAACACGCAGGAAACGATTCTCTCCGCCCTGTTTGAAGCCTATCCGCTCCAGGCGCTGGCCCTGACACGCGGCTCGAAGGGCAGCACGCTCTGGACACGCAACGCCTTCTCCGAATGCCCCGGCGGTTCGGTCGAACGGATCGCCGACACGGTCGGAGCGGGCGACGCATTTGCCGCCACCCTCACGGTCGGCCTGTTGCGTAAACTGCCGCTCGATCGCCTCAACACCCTGGCCAACCGCGTCGCGGCCTACGTCTGTTCGCAACCCGGCCCCACGCCCACACTCCCCGCCGAGATTCTGGCGGAATGGGACGCGTGAGGCACGAGGGGTTCCGGATATAAAAAGGGACGGGGAAACTTCACCTGAGGCTTCCCCGTCCCCGTTTTCAGCGCCCTGCCGGCTTTCGTGATCGTCGTCTATTTCTCCTCTTCCAGGTCCGGCAAGATTTCCGCATTGTCAGAATCCGGTCTTCCCGCAATCGGGGGACTGACCCTGACCACCGGTTTCTCGAAGAGAACGAGAATTCCCGCCCCCAGAGCCAGACAGGCCAGGAGCGCCTCGGTCAGCCAACCGATCAGGGGAAACAGGGTCGCCAGTTCCACCACCGCCCCGCCGCGCAGGAGGGCGCCCGCCGGAGAAACCTCCGACTGCGGCACGGCCAGACGGCGTCCCACCGCCGCGTACACCCCCGCCAGCCCCAGAAACAAAGCCCCCAGCAAGGCCACAAAGAACAGAAGCGCCAGGAGGGAAAAGAGGGGGACCCTCTTGCCGATTCCTCCCATGACGATCAGGATGATCAGCGCGACCAGGCCATCCAGCAGGCCGATCAGAAGCATCTTGCCCGGTTGCGTGGCGATGCGTTCGCCGACACGCGCCACCCGGACGGGATAGAGCGCCTGGATGGCCAGAGCCGCCGCCACCTTGGCCGTCTTCATCATCAGGCCCAGCAACAGCAGCAGGATACAGAAGGCCGACTTCCCCGGGGCCGGCGGGGGATTTCCGCCGTCTCTCTGGAGAACTCCGTCCGCGGCCCAACCAAGTTCCGTCAGGAAAAGAAAGACGCAGAAGGCCAGGCCGCCCCAGACGAGGAACGACCCGATTCGCTCCGTGGACGGGCGGCGCGTCGGGCCCGTCCTGAGTTCGATAGATCTGTTTGACATGAGGATCACCTTTCCTGAACCGGCGCATTTCCACCGGAAGCATCGCGGGGTTGGCCGATCACGGAACCCGGCTGGCCACGGCCTGTTTCCGGGGCACAAGATATTTCTCGAACCACGCCACGGTCGCGTCGTCCGCCCGTCGTTTGGCGGCGCCGATGAAACCATCCTGTTTCCGGGGCACAAGATATTTCTCGAACCACGCCACGGTCGCGTCGTCCGCCCGTCGTTTGGCGGCGCCGATGAAACCATGCTGTCCCCCTTCGATCACGATCAGGTCGGACGGAACCCCGGCAGTCTTGAACGCTTCGAGAATTCTGCGACTGTGTTCGATGGGAACCAGTTTATCCTTGTCGCCGTGGATGAGCAGGGTCGGGGGCGCCTCCTTATTGACCAGCAACAGGGGGGAACAGGCGGGAGCCTTTTCTTCTTCGAACTGCAATGCCGGAAAATCCCGGGACGCAGTCGTCCCCTTTTTTCGGACCCAGGGACGTAGATCCGTTGGTGGAAAATCGGCCACCACGCAGGCCACCCGGTCGCTCTGGCGCAACACGGCATCCTCCGCCTTCGGATCGCCGTTGTCCGCGGCCACTCCCAGCATCAGCGAGAGGTGGCCGCCCGCGCTCATGCCCGTGACTCCGAGACGCTCGGGGTCCACACCATAATCCGCCGCTGTCATGCGAATAAAACGCACACACCGCCGCACATCCTCGACAGCTTCCGGTACCTTGTAGCGGGGGGCGCTGCCGTGCCGGACCAGAAAGACGGAGAAACCTTTATCCAGAACGGGTTTGTACCACCACGCGACTCGTTCGGGCTGAACCCACAGCGAGTACCAGCCGCCGCTCACCATGTACAGCACCCCGGCGCCGTTGGCATTCAGGTTTGGCCGAACCACATCGAACGTCAAGGCCATGCCGTCCTTGTGCCCATAGACCACATCGCGCAGGAAGGTGTATTGGGGGGCCGACGGGTCTGCCGGTTGTTTGCCGGGGTTCTCCTGCGCGAAACCTGACAGGGTCCACAGCGCCAGAAAAAGAATCGAAAACACTTTTCTCGCATACCGCATGAATGGAGTCTCCTCAAGTTTCTTGAAATCTATCGGTTCCATCGGACCGGGCGGACCGGCTGTCCCTTCGGCTGGCGCGCCAGCCACGCGTTCAACGCAAATGCCCCTACGGATACGGCCAGCATCCACCCGCACAGAACAAGGGGCGAAGAAAAGATCGGACCCGTGTTCCAGAGGGAATACACCTGGTCCCAGATCTGCTCGCCGGTTCCTTCGGCCCGAGCCACTCCGTCCCACAGCGCCGTTTCCCCTTCCTCAACAACGGAGGCGCTTTCCCACAGGTGGATACCCCCCGCCGTCAGCGCGATCAGGACACTGGCCGCAGCCAGTCCCCAGAGCGAGGGGAACGATGGACGGGCCGCCGGGTTGGGCCGTGTGGCGACACGACTCATCACCCGGTCCGTGAAATCGGGGGAGAGCGCAGGCCGGGGCAATTGCGCCGTATCGGACACGATGCGGCGCAGGAGCGCGTACTCGCGCGCCAATTCCGGGTTGGCCACGAGCGCGGCGCCGAAATCGCGCAGCTCGCGCGAACTCATCGGCTCGCCGTGCAGGGCTTTCTCCAGCAGGATTTCAGGACAAATCGGGGTGGACATGGTTTTCCTCGTTTCCGTGGTTTACACTCAAGGCGCCGTATCAAAGAACCGATCCAGGCGCTCGCGCAGGATTCGACGCGCCCGGTGGAGCAGCACTTTGACGGCCAGCTCGCTTGAGCCGGTGATGGATGCAATTTCCGAAATCGAACAATCTTCCTCATACCGCAGCGAGAACGCCGTCCGCATCTTCGTTCCCAGGGCCTGAATCTCGGCCTTCAGGCGCCCGATCCATTCCTCGCGCAACGCCTGTGTGGCCGGAGTGACCGGGGAAGTCGGCGCGGACGGAGACGGCTCGGGGAGTGTTTCCATGAATTCGAGTCGGGGACGGACACCCCGCGCGCGCAACGCGCTCAGCGCCGTGCGGTGGGCGATGGTCAACAGCCAGGTGGAGAACGCCCACTGCGCGTCGTAACGCCCGAGACTCGAGTAGGCTTTCAGAAAGGTCTCCTGCGCCAACTCCTCCGCCTCCGCGGGATTTTCGACAAGCCGCAGAACCGTCTGAAAGACCTTCTGCTGGTATCGCTCGACCAACTCGCGAAAGGCCTCGCGATCCCCCCCCAGCACGCGCCGAACGGCAGCCAGATCCGCTTCCTGATATCGGGCTGCCGCCGGTTGTGTTCTGGAGTGGGACGGACAGGGTGTGTCTGACATCGGATGGAAACGTCCCTTTTTTCTGCGTGCTTGTCTTACTCACTTTTCGCTGAAACAGCAGTCGAATCCCCAAACCCGATTTTGCCTTCAGGCGGGCGAAAACGCCCGCGATCCATGAACAACGCCTCTTGTCCGTCTTTTACTGGGCGGCCGGTTGCGTCGGAGCCGGTTGGGCCTGCTGCTGGGCCTTCAGTTTCCCAAGCTGGTCCAACCACGTTAACAGTTCCGGGGCCGAAGCGGCAAGCGAAGACGAGACCAGCGTGTCCTGCACTCCGAGTTCAACACGCTGGACGATTCCGGGTGCTTCGGGGTGCCGACTGTACAGTTTCCCGGCGGCCAGGAAACCGGCCGCGATCTGCCCCCACTGCGTGGCCGCGTCGGCGTCGGAGGTTTCAAGTTGCGAGCGCAGGGCAAGCTGTTCGCCTTCGATCGCCACACTGACTCCCAGGGTCTTGAGAGAATTGACAAAAGGCGCCTCGGGGCGCTCCACCGGAACTTGCCCCGGGGCAAGAACCACCAGCAGAAACAACGCATTCTGGGGCAAGGCCGCGCGGCGTTTGGCATAGTCGGCCTGGGCGGAGAGGCGCTCGGGCAGGCGTCCGTCCGAGAGGGCCAAAGCTCGTTCCACCGCCGTCTGACGACCCATCGCCAGCAGGCCGTCCTTCAGGAACGCCGCATACCGCAGTTCGTTGTCATTCGCGCTCCAGTATTCATAGATCGTCGAGGAGCCGGATGCGATCTCCTTGAATTGTGCCGACATCTTCAGGAAATTCACCACGCCCTCCCGGCTCAAACGCCCCTGAAGCAGCATCAGCCCTTCAGCCTTCTTCTCCTTGTCCAGATAACCGGCAAACAGGATCCGATCCAGATCCTTGAGCAGGTCCACCGAGGTCATCTGACGAAGATTGTTGATAAAGGTCTGGGCCGACGGGTTCAACACCCGGTCGCGGATCGGCTGCAGGGCGGGAGCCTCGACAAATTGCCGGACATCCAACTGCGCAACGAACTGAAAACCGGCCGGCAGGGAATCCTCGAGACCGCCCTGCGCCCGGGCCGGCAGGGCCAACCCCAGCAAAGTGAAACCAAGAAGCAGTGCCGACAGAAAAGAGGTGATTCTCTGGACTCGCATGTTATTTTTCCTCCTCGTGGGTGCTGCTGGCATTTTTCCGCGTCCGATACCCGTTCGGCGCGTTTTCTGTAAGTCTTATACGCACCGGACGGGAAAAGGTTACAGAGGGGGGCGAAAAAGTACAAAGTCCAGGAGAATCCAGAAGTCGTTGTGTTGAAAAGGCGCCTCAGCCCGCTTCAGCGGGCTCTTCTTTGCACCCGCCTTCAGGCGGGGTGTTTCTGACTCCTTCTTCTTTTCAAAGCCGGCTTCAGCCGGGCTTTCTTCGGATGACCGGGCGTGAAGCGATTCCAGGGAAGCCGCGCTGAAGCGTGCTTCAATAAACGGAGGGAATCCGACCTGCCCCCCTGCTGAAGCAGGGGGCAAAGAACAGCCTGCTGAAGCAGGCCCACTTCAGAGGACAGATCGGGTGGAATCTCTCTGTCTGTCACTTCGGTCCATTCCTGAAAAAAAACAGGCAAACCTGAAGCGTCCAGGAGCCCTGCGAAACACCGGGCCTTTGTCCCTGCCGAGGCAATGAACTTGGGTTCTGCTACGCTATTCCAGAACTTTTCGATTCTCCTGGTACAAAGTCCTGTTTGAAATGTTTGGGATTCCCTCCCGGCGCCATTTTCTGGCATGATAGGCGACCGGGACCGATTCCTCTGGAACCGCCCCGAGTCTCCGAAAAGAAAGCGAATCCCCTCGTGGTCCAGTCGCGCAAGAAAAAGAATCCGAAACTCCTCGGCAGCCACCAGCGCTCCTGGGTCTGGGGGCGGCACGCCGTGCTCGAAATCCTCCACGCCCGGCACTGGCCCGCCCGCGAGGTCTATCTCGACGAGGCGCTCGCGCCCGAGGACCTGCGTGTGGCCCGGTCCCTGGCCGAACAGATGGACGCCACGGTTGCCATCGAGCCCGCCGAGCGCCTGACCCAGCTCTGCAACACCGCCGAGCACCAGGGCTACCTGGCAAGGATGCGCCCCTTCCCCTATGCCGACGCCGACGCGATGCTGGCCCACCCGGCGCTCGATGGCGCGGGACCGGCGCCCCTCTTTGCCCTCCTCGACGGCATTCAGGACCCGTTCAACTTCGGTGCGATCATCCGCTCCGCCGAAACGCTCGGGGTCACCGCCGTGGCCATCGGCGGCCACCGTCAGGCCGAGGTCAACAGCCAGGTGGCGCGCAGCTCCGCCGGGGCGGTCAACCGCCTCCCCATCGTGCGGGTCGAGGACCTGACCGACCTGGCCCGGCGCCTGCGCGAGCGCGGCGTCCGGCTCGCCGCCGCCAGCGAAAAGGCAGACCGCGTCTGCGCCGACTGGGATTTTTCGACCCCCACCGCGCTCGTTCTGGGCAACGAGGGCCACGGCGTGTCGCCCGAACTGATGGACTTGTGCGACGTGCGCCTGCGCATCCCCCAGCACGGCGAGATCGGCTCGCTCAACGTGGCCGCCGCCGCCGCGATCCTCTTCTACGAAGCCGCCCGCCAACGCGCGCCGCAGACCGGGCGCGAATAAGAAAAACATCCTGCCCTCAGATCTATCCGTGTCGGTTCTTCTTCGACAGGAATAGAGACTGGGGACAGGATGCGGTTCTTTGTGCCTTCGTGTTTTCGTGTGAGATTCTTCTGCTTTTTCCGGTTTTGGGCGAACACAGAGGTATATTCTCTGGTGTTTGGCCTTTTGACTCTACAGGACCGCCTGTTTGAACATTGGGCTTTTCAGCCCGCTTCAGCTGTCGGGCGTGACGGTGGACGGGGTGGACTCCTGTTTGAACATTGGGCTTTTCAGCCCGCTTCAGCGGGCTCTTCTTTGCACCCGCCTTCAGGCGGGGTGTTTCAGGCTCATTCTACTTTTCCGAAGCCGGCTTCAGCCGGGCTTTGGGGGGAAGACATGGCTTGAAGCCGTTCTTGGAAGCCACGCTGAAGCGCGCTTCAGGAAAGAGGGAGATCCCCCTCCCCCCCTATTTCCCGCTGCTCTCCTTCACGGGGAACAACCCGCAGACCACCTGCGCGTAGAACCGGTGCCCGAAATCGTTCGGGTGGTTGATGTTGTTCCCGCTCAGGTCGGAGAACGACTTGCGCTTGAGGAGTTCCAGCCACGGCGTCGTCACATCCGCCAGCGCCACGTGCGGCGCCTCGAGGTGGCGCAACGCATCGAGATACCCACGGAACCGTTCCACCGGAAAGATGCGGGGATTGCCCGTCATGGACGCAATCAACACGATATCCGCTTCGGGACAGGCGGCCCCGACGGCGTCGCGCAGCTGGCGCATGATCGCCTCGAAGTCCGCTGCCGGTTCCCCGTGGTTCATGCCGAACGCCAGCAGGACCAGGTCCGGCTTCTCCGCCGCCACCTTCTCGACCTGGGTCAACCCCCAGTCGGCCTTGGTTCCCGCGACCCCCAGGTTTTTCAGCGTCACCTCCGCCCCGAAACGCGCCGCGAGCGTGTTGGCGACCAGCTGCGGGTAACTGGGCTGATACGGCGGCGCCAGGCAGGTCTTGATACCGGACGCGTTGAATCCCTCCGTAATGCTGTCGCCAAGCGAGACGACCTTCAGGGGCTGTTTCGCCTTCAGCTTCGCCAGACTGCGCGCCAGCCGCTCCGGTTGCGCCGGGGCGGAGAGGTCCAGCGACTCCGCGTGCTCGTACGTCGCGAGCACCTGCAGGTCGTGGAAGAAACGTCCCTCCGCCCACAGAACGCCCATGAGCAGATTGGGACTGCCCGCCGGCGGAACCATCTGCGCGGCGGTCTTGAACGGAATCCGCGACGAGGCCGTCAGCTCGATCGTGTTCGACCCCGGTTTCCAGACATAGTCCTGTCCCGCGACATACGGCGTCTTGCCATCCGGGTCCAGTATCGTCGGCTGCGCGCTTGGCGTGAACAGCAGCCGCCCCGTCGCCACCGACTTCCCCTCTTCCTGGATGAAGAGAATCGGTTCCCGCTCCATCTTTTTCGCACTCCAGAACGGCTCGCCCAGCGCGGTTTTTTCCGCCGTGACCTGTTCGGATGCGGCGGTCTCGGACACCGATTTCCCGGCTGTCCCTTTTTCATCCGCCGCCCTGGCGGTTCCAAACCCGACAGCGCCGATCAGAACGGCAAGAATCAGAACACCCCCCCGGCGCCCGGCGTGTGCCCGTCCCGCTAAAAACTTCCAGACCTTCTCCATGCTCGTGGCCCTTTCTCTGTTTTGTGCGGAGGTTCTTTCGTCAACATACCCCCCCTGAATCTGTACAAACCTCCACCCTTTTTTCCGTCACAAGAAAACACCAGACACCCGACGCCGCAAAAGCGCAACCCCAATGTGAATCAAAAGACAAGAAAGGCCTGGCACAATCCAACGGCATCGAAATCGGAACCACGAAATACATGAAGCGACTGGCGCAGCGAAGCCGCAACCAAAAGAAAAAAAACGCGAAAGACGCGAAAAGCGCGAAAACTGATTCTTTCGTGTCTTTCGCGCTTTTCGCGGTCAAATAAGGCGGTTTCCGTTGTGCTTGGAATCGTCGCGGCCCGCGTAGATTCTGCGAGATGTAGTACGAAAGAAAGCGGTTTTCGTGTCTTTCGTGCCTTTCGTGGTTAAAAAGAGCGGGTTTCGCGCTGTTCGCGTTGTTCGCAGTCTTTGTTCAGTGGCCGTTTCCGTGTGGCGTTTTTCCGGTCGGTTACGCGGTTTCGCGATTTCGCGCGGTTCTACTGCACCTGGCCGAGACTGGCCTCCCGGGCGTAGGCGTACAGGGCGTCCGGGAACCGCCGCTTGTGGTGGTTCGGCCAGCCTTTGAGCGCAAACTTCACCTCGTTGTGTGCGTACATCTGAATGTGCCCCAGACCGTGCAACGCGCTCTCGATGCAGGCGGTGTGATCAATCCGCAGAACCTGCTCCAGCACGCCGGCCACGGCTGCGTAAAAACGCTCCTTGCCCGGAACGCGCTCCCAGTAGTCCAGACCCGATTCGTCCCACAGCATGTAGCACCGCAGATTCAGGTCGTTCAGCGGGCGCCGCCCATCATCCACATGCGACATCCGGTCCTCGCACCGCCGAGCGAAACAGTCGGTGTACAGCGTCAGAAGGGACTCGATCGCCTCGATCCGGTCGGCGACCGGAACCGCTTCGTTCTTGAGCGGATCGATGACGTCAGAAACGGTGGGGATGAACAGGTAATTCAGTCCCAGCGCCACCTGCCCGTCGGAGAACGGCTCCAGGTCCGTCCCGCACCGCCGACAGGTCGCCGTCAACAGCCGCACCAGTTCCAGCGGCTCGGCGTGAAAGCCCTCAAACTCGTACTCATCATACCACTTCTTCCGCGTCACCGGACGATCGAACAGAAATCGAATCCAGTCGTCGTAGAGGGGAGGGGCAGGAAAGGGAGGTAACGGAGGTTTGGGGGGCATGATTTGTTCTTTCCGTTCTTGAAGTTTTTCCAGATCCTGATGATATGTCCACGCGAAGAAAAATCACGCATCAAGAATCCCGAAGGATACCTGTGCAATGAGAATCAACCTCCAGGAAACCCCGAAAAAGTTCCTCGGTCATTTTCGACTGAGATAGCCAAACCGCCGAGAATCCCGAAGGGATTCCCCATGAATAGCCGTGGGTGACCGAAGGGAACCCACGGACTCTGTCCCTGAATTATTCCAACCCCGGAGGGGTTGCCCTATCATAAGTTTTCTTGTTGGGGCACCCCTTCAGGGTGCGAAGTTTGTATCTCCTTTCCGTAGGTTCCCTTCGGTCACCTACGGCTACTCAAGGGCGGCCCCTTCGGGGCCCAATCCACCGTCTCTGATTCATGCTACGATCTTTCGAGCCCCTCTTCCCTCACCCCCTCACCGCCCCACCGCCTCCAGCAATTCCCTCCTTGCCTGTCGGAAAGCGGGGACACTCGTTTCGTAGCGGTTGAAGTCGAGGATGAGGCGCTGGGCGAGGCGTTGGGCGGCTTCTGCGTCGCGGTCGGCCAGCTGGCTCAGGAGTTCGTAGTCGGCGATGCCGTCGCGCATGGCTTCGCCGCGGATCGAGTCGAGGGGCTGGCCGTCGGGGCCGGGGTAGATGATCGCGCAGTCGCCCGCGGGCAGGTAGGTCGAGGCGTTGTTCTGGATCGTGTCCACGAACGGGTCGCCCTGCCACCAGTTGTAACCCCAGTGCAGGTAGCCCGTGGCGCCGTAGCGGAAGTTGAGCCAGTGCAGGAGGCGCGTGAGGACGAGCGGCTGCTCGATGAAGCGGTTGGCATACTCGCCCTGGGGGTACATGCAGGTGTAGAACCAGACCTCCTCGCCCTGACGCTGGCGCTCCTGGTAGTGCGCGTAGTCGTCGTGGAAGTAGTTGAGTTGCGGCACCCAGATCTGGATGGCCCCGGCGAGGTCCTTCGTGTGGCACGCCTCGATGACGCGCAGCTCGGGCGCGTGGTTCTGCGCCAGCGCGGACAGCGCGCAGTACGACGCGATGTTGCCCTTGACCGGCTCGTCGGCCAGGTGCTGCATGTACTGGCCGAGCCACCCCTTCTCGCGCAGGTGGGCGACGAGCGCTGGGAAGAAGCGCGCGTAGAAGGCGTCCGCCTCGGCGCTCGACGGCTCGACCTTCTCGCGCACCGCCTTGCCGTCGCGGACCTGGACGATCTGGACGTTGAACGGCCCTTCCCAATCCCCCACGCGCCGCCCGATGTGCTCGCCCTCAATGCGACCGATCACCCCTTCGTCTATCATGATCTGAACGGCGCGGTCGAAGCGCGTGAAGTCGATGCCGAGCGAACCGTCGGCCTGAACCGAGAACTGGGTCATGTCGAGCGGCGAGAGGAGCGCGACGTTCTGCCGGTGCGCCGCCATGTTGCGGGCGTAGGCGCGCAATTGGTTCCAGTACCGGTCCGAGTACGGCTCGATCCAGTCCTTGCGCCCGAGGCTGTTCATCTGGAACCAGTTGGTGACCCACAGGCGTGACTTGCCGACCGTCGCGGCGTACACGCGCACCGCCACGGGAAAGTCCACGGCGAAGTCCCGTCCCTCCGCGCGGCCCGACAGGCGCAGGCTTCCGCGGTACACGCCCGGCCGGGCGTCCAGCGCGATGGGCAGCGTGACCCACACGGCCTGCGCCTCGCCCGGCTTGACGGCCACGGGCGCGCCCGTGTCGAGGTAGTCCGGGTACGCGGCCGGGGGCTTGCGCAGCTGGAGGCTCGAGACCTGGGGCGTGGGCTTCGCGACCTGCACATCCTGAACGAAGCGGACCTGGGCCTGGTCGGCGGCCAGTTTCGTCCAGCCACGTTCGAGGCGGAGCGGCCCGAGCGCGGCCGTCAATCCCTCGACCGCGCCGGCGCTCCGCGCGATCACCTGAAGCGTGGCGTGCTCGCCGCGCGTCACCTCGGCGACCGCTTCCTCGAGCGGTTCGGTCGGCTGCGCGTCGCGGAAGATCTTAATGAGCGGATCGGCGGCCCAGACCTGAAGGCCTGTCCCTTTTTCTCCGGCGGCCAGTTTCGCGAGCCGTGCGTCGGGCTGTGCGCCCTTCCGAACGACCACGCACCCCGCCGTCAGCACCGCCAGCGCCACCGGGAGAGTGATAAAGAGGGACATCCTCAAGACAGAATGAAAAAAGGTCCGACTCGAATGCTGTTGCATGGTTCAACCGCCTTTCGCCGTGATCTGATACAGAGCAACTACAGTACAATTTCGAGGCCAAACCGCAAGACAGGATCACAGGATTTACAGGATACCGCAGCGCCAGAGATTTACATCAGGATAGAATGCGAGGAATTTTCAATCCATCCTATCCATCCTGTGATCCTGTCAAAAAAGATTCGTTTCTCACGCCTTCCAGAACCGGCGCAGGTACTCGATGCTTTTCCGGGCGATGGTCTCGGGGTCGGGGTCGTACTTGAACACCTCGACCGAAAGCCAGCGGTCCCACCCGATCGCGTCCAGCGCCGCCGCGATGGGCGCATAGTCCACCTCGCCCATTCCCGGTCCGTACAGGTTCGCGTCGTTCACGTGGACATGCCCCACCTCGTCCGCCGTCACCTGACGGATCACGTCCCCGATCGGTTGCGCCTCCGACGCCATCGCCTTGACGTCCAGGTGGACCCGGAGGGCCGGGTGGTCGAGTTCGCGGACCATCCTCTGCGCCTCGCCGACCGTGTTGAGAAAATCCGTTTCTGCGGGCGAGAGCGGCTCGAGACAGAACACGCTGCCCGCCGCCTGCGCGTGGTCCAGAAGCGCCGCGAACAGGTCGCGCAGCCGTCCCCACGCATACTCCCCCGTCTGCCCGCACGTGAGACTGCGCTGCTTCGGTGAGCCGAACACCAGCACGCGCCCGCCCAGGTCGTGGTTCAGGTCCACAAGCGCCCGCACATAGTCGCGCGTGCGCGTCCACACCGCCTCGTCGGGTGTGGTCGCATGAAGGCCCTCCACCCCCGCCAGGAGCCAGTGCAGCCCCACGACCTCGAGCCCGGCCTCCTCGACAATCCGGCGCGTCTCGCGGCGCTGGTCCGGAGAAAGCGCGTCCGCCCGCTTGGCGAGCGTGAACGGCGCAATCTCGACCCCGTGGTATCCCAGGTTGCGCGCTACGGCACAGGCCCGGTCCAACGGCTGGTTCTCGAACATCTCGTTGCAGAAGGCAAAGCGCATGGGAACCTCCGGGGGGAATTGAGAATGGATAATGGACAATGGATAATT
>DAOPYU010000015.1:18408-22483 GCA_035353095.1 Candidatus Sumerlaeota bacterium
GATAATTTAACCGATCCGGCGGGGATGAGACGCCGGATCGGGAAACGCGTCAATTGGAGCCGTCAACCAGAAGAATTTTCATGATCCTCGGGAAGATCTTACATTCGTCATCCCCGCGAAAGCAGGGATGACGAAAAAAATGGTCGAGCCGGGGTAAATTCATGTTCGCTGATTCCTATTGGCCCTTGCTCTGGACATACCGGAATCAAACGCCTCTCACGGCAGAGTGCGCGGCTCGGGGCAGTTCGCGGCGATTTTCTTCCGGATGAACTCGATGGACTCGCGCATCCCCGGCATCGGGTTCTTCTCGTCCTTCTCGTACTCCAAAGCAATATGTCCCTGAAACTTCATGTCGAGCAACGCCTTGAGAACACCCTGAACATCCACCACACCGCGTCCCACCTCGACGGCGGACCCCTTCGCCTCGCGCAGCGTCATGTCCTTGATGTGGAAGTCGTACAGGCGGTCCTTGACCTTCTCGATCACCTCGAGTTCCTTCTCGCCCAGCCGCACCGTGTGCCCCACGTCTATGCACACCCCCATCCGCTTGTCGAGCGACTCCACCAGGCGGTACGCGTCGAGCGCCGAGGGGTACCGCTTGTCGCCGGGGCCGTGGTTGTGAATCGCCACGCGGATGTCGAACTCCTTCACCATTTTCTCGATCGTCGGAAGCGCCTCCAGATCGGGCGCCGCCACCATGACCGGCGCGCCGGTGTCGCGCACATACTCGAACGCGTCGCGAATCTGTTTCTCCTCATTCTTCAGGTAGATCACCCCGCATCCGGCCAGCGTCAACCCCGCCTCGCGCACCGCCTTGGCGGCTTCCTTGCGCTGCTCGGGCGTCGAGTTCATCGGCAGGTGGATGTCCTTCAGCGTGATGTACCGCACACCCAGTTCCTTCGTCATCTTGAGCGCATCCAGAAGCGGGAACGCGCGCAAGGAATAGGATGCCACGCCCAGTTTCAGCCCGAAGTCCGGGTCCGGCACCCGCGTTTCCGACGCGCCCGCCAGAGAAGAAAACCCGGAGGCGACCACCCCCACTCCGGCCATCGCCAGAAAACCGCGCCGGTTCATGTTGCGTGTTTCACTCATGACTTCCTACCCCTCCTTTCGTATCGTCGGTGGGCGGCATCAGGGGAGCGATCCAGACGTTGCGGAACTGGACACGCCCGCCGTAGTCCTGCAACAGGATCGGCCCCGGCTCGGGCCCTTCCTTGTCTCCCGCGCCTGTCCGGTCGGTCAGCTCCACGTCGTTGTGAATCACCACATCGTTCAACAGAACCGAGAGCCGCGCGTTTTCGGTCTTGGACATTTTTCCATTGACCTCATGGAACCGGGCGGCCCGGAACGCGATATTGAGCGACTGCCACTCGCCCCGCCGCCCGCAGGCGTTCTTGTCCGGTGGGCGTTGTTTGTTGATCGCACCGCAGGTGCTCGAATTGATCTCCATGCCGAAGGAATCCACGATCTGGAGTTCATAGCGCCGTTGCAGATAGACCCCGCTGTTCGTCTCCCCCTCGATCGGCAGGCGGAACTCGACATGCAGGCGGAAGTCGGTATAATTGCGACGCGTCTGGATTCCCACCAGATTGGGTCGCCCGGTCGGGAAATAACTCTGCGGCGACACCTCCAGCACTTTCCCCGTGAAATGCCAGCGGACCTCCCCTCCATCCTGGTTGGTCCATTGGCTGAAGGCATTCCCGTCGAAAAGCGGGGTGGCATCCGCCGGAATGGGCGCCAGATCATCCTGCGGAGCGACTTTCTTTTTCGAGGCGCACCCGGCCCCCAGACACACAATCAGGGCCAGAATGAGCCAGAACGGCCCGCCCGACCCATGCGACTGAACGGTTTGTCTTCTCAAGAGAATAATCCTTTCATTTCTTCAAAAATGACACATCCGGCGGACCGTTCCGCCGGAAATCGTCTCACTTCTTTTCTTCCGGCGGGGTCTCCCCGGTCTTCACCTCACCCGCCTGTTGCGCCGGCTTGTCCGCCGTGTACTGTTCATACGCCTCGGCCACCTTGCCGGTCTGCGTGTCCCCCTTGTGGAAAAAGAACCGGTACCGGAACGTCACACTTTCTCCCTTGGGAATCTTCAGGTCGCCCGTCCCCGCCGGTTTCTTCTCGAAGTCGTGCTGGCCGAAGGGGTTCGCGGCAAACAGGCCGTAGTCGCGCACATGCCACCACGTGGGAAAGCGCGGATTCGACGGGTGCTCGAAGATCGCCACCCCGACCGTTTCCCCCTCGACCGGCCCGTAGTAGTCGCACCACTTGGCGCGCTTCCCCCACGCGTCCTTCCCCGTCACCCCTTCGCTGTTGACAATCTGGCCCTGGCCCACCTCGCCGGTCATCGAGAGCGTCGGCGCCAGGCGGATCGCCATCGAGCCCTCCTTGGTGTCCCCGAATACGACGTCCCCCTCCGACGCGTGGATCGTGATGTTGAAGTCCATCATCGGCCCGTCCTGCGTCTTGTAGAACCGGTGCTCGCGCGTGTCGGTACACACCACCTCGCCCGCTGCCGTCACCCACTTGTCCTTCGAGACAATCACGCCTTCCGTCTCGCCCGAGGCCAGTTTCTTGAAGTCCGTGTGGACGATCTTTCCGAAATCTTTCTCCTCCGACCAGAAATCATGCCCGTTGACGCTGCCATGCGCGAACCACAGCGAACGGTGGTGCGGGTGGTCCGTCGCCTCATCCTTCCCCTCCTGCATCGGCCAGTTGCGGATCACGCATTTCCCATCCGCGCCCAGGATCGGGTAGAAAAACGGACGCGGGACATTCGTGTAGCAGTACTCCGTAAAGAGTTTCCCGTCTATCTGAACCCGCAACCGGTCGCCCAGACTCAGGACGTCCACCGCCGGCGCCGCGGTCGCGCGCGACGACAGGGCGCAACCGCACAGAATCGCGACACCGCAAAGGACCACACAGATCAGTAACGACTCCCTTTTCATCACAACCTATCCTTCCTGGGGGTTCCCGCCAGATGAATTTCTACACCGTTCCAGACCTCCGAGCCTCAAACGGCCCATTTTTCCGTTCATCCCGGGCGTTGGGCTTCTTTCACCCTCTCAAGAAACAACGTCCGCTGTCCCTTCAACGCGGCAACCCGATCCTTCGGCTCCGTCCGCCCTTCCAGACACACCCATCCGGGGTAGTCCGCCTTCACAAGCAACTTGATCAGGTCCGCATACGGATACGTCCCCTCGTTCAGTTCGCGCACATGAACCGTCGCGCCCAGCCGACTCTTCACCCGATCAAAATTCCCCGCCAGCCCGTCCCCCTTCAGGTCCTCATCGTTACAGTTCCAGCACACCTTGACGTTCTTGTGCGTGGCCACATCCAGAATCGCCTGAATCGTCGGCAACTCACAACACGTCCCATGCACCTCCAGCCGCACCTCCTGGCCCAGGTCGGCCCCAAACGCCCCCAGTTCATTGAGTGACTTTCCGATCTGTTCGATCGTCACCCGGTGCTCCACCCCCTTCTGGAAGTCGTTCGGTTTGAACTTCACCCCTGAGGCCCCCACATCGTGACCCAACGTCAGGAACGCCTTGGCCCGCTCGAGGGACTGTTTCAATTTTGCGGCATCCGGGCTGTCGAACGCCTCGTTGGTTCCCAGGCCGATCAGTTTGACCGGACTATCTTCAAATTTCTTCCGAACCTCACGCCGCTGCTCCGCCGTCAGGTTCGGCTCCACCTGATGGGCGTGCTCGGTCCGCAATTCCACACCGAAAACCCCGCATTCCGTCAGATTCGCGATCAGGGTCGGCAGGTCCCAGTCCCGTCCCCACTGGTACGTCACAAACCCGAAGCGCATCTTCGACCCCGGCAGATCGGCCGCCCATCCCGGCGTTTCAATTCCCCGCGCCGTCAACAACGCAAAAGCCGCACCCGCCTGGAATCCCCGCCTCAAAAACATCCGTCGCGAAGTCTTCTCCATCCCCTCGTTTCCCCCTTCGACCCACACGGCGGTCTGACAAAACGGCCTGTGGCGAATACGTCTATCCCTTGACCGGATGAGTATGCGTCCCCCGCGAAAAGCTGTCAAGCAAGAACCCGGTCCGGTCGGAAAGGG
>DAOPYU010000016.1:0-20988 GCA_035353095.1 Candidatus Sumerlaeota bacterium
TTCGATATGGGGGCGTACGAGGCCCAGGCGCTTCCCGTCAAGCCGCGTCCGCGCGTGAAGACGGAACCGGCCTGGACCACCGGGACGCTCAACACTGTCGCGTGTTATCCGTTCGTGGGCGCGACGAGTTATTCTCTTCAGATGTCGAGTGTCCCCGAATTTGCCACTTCCTGGACCCAGGAGGTGACGCTGAAACCCACCAATCTGACCCATACGTTCAACAATCTGGAGAACGGACACACCTACTGGTATCGCGTGCGGGCCTTGTCCGATGGGGAACTGACCTCCTGGTCGTTGCCGACTTTCTCGACCCAGGACACGGAGCTTCCCACCGGTTCGATCCTGATTGACGCAGGAGCCGACACGACATCGGTCACCACGGTGACCCTGACGTTGAATGCCCGGGATACGGGAACCACGGCGTCGGGGGTGGCGTGGATGCGTTTCCGGGAAGGGACCGTCTGGTCCTCCTGGGAAGTTTACCAGCTGACGCGGATCTGGACATTGAAGAACCTCAAGGGGATCCGGACAGTGGAGGCCCAGTTCCGCGACCGCGCGGGGAATGCCTCCGCGACCGCGTCGGATTCGATCGAGTTTGAACCGCCCGCTCCCCGCGTTTTGCGCATCACACCGTCCGAAACGGGACCGACAACCGCGGACTCCATCCGTTTTCAGATCGAATTCGATACGCCCGTCACCGGTTTTTCCGAGGTCTCCGATGTTCTGGTCACGCACGATTCCGCTGGCAACACGGATCACACGTCGGTCAGTCTGACGGCCGTGTCGTCCACCACCTATACGGCGGTGGTGAGCGGGTTGACGGGGACAGGCTACTTCACCTTGAGCGTCAAGGCGGGGGTTTGTGTGGACTCCGCCGGCGCGCCGAATCTGGCTTCCGCTCCCAGTCCGCGTGTCTATCTGGTCAAGCCCGGCTTGCGCGCCGCGATGGTGCCGGAGCCGGAATGGACCCCGGGAGCGCAGAATACGGTCGAGTGGTTGCCCGTTCTGGACGCGGTGACTTATTCGATCCAACTCGATGTCCTGCCCGGCTTCCCACAACCGACGGAGGCACAGGTTTCCTCCGGAACATTGGCCCACACGTTCACCGATCTGGGGGACGGCCGGACGTTCTGGTATCGGGTTCGGGCGCAACAGGCCGGGCGGGCGGAACCGACCGCCTGGTCGGCGGTCACGTCGTCCACGCAGGATGCCCTTCAACCTTCGGGGACAATCGTCATCAACAACGGGGATGCGGTGACGCCCTATTCGGACGTGGTGTTGACCTTGACGGCCACGGACCCGGGCGCCAATCCGTCGGGCGTTTCCGAAATGCGTCTGAGTAACGGGATCGGTTGGACGGAGTGGGAGCCCGTTGCGGCGACGCGAGCGTGGGCGCTGTTGCCGGGAGACGGACCGAAGACGGTCTGGGTGGAGTATCGGGACCGGGCGGGGAATATCTCGCCGCTCAACTCCGTGAGCGATTCGATTCTCCTCGACACGTCCGCCGTTCCCGGTCCGCGCGTGTTGTCCATCACGCCCGAGGATGCCGGGCCGACCAGTCTGCCGGAGGTGGCCTTCCGGGTTGAATTCGACCGGGCTGTGACGGGTTTTGCGGATTCGGCCGATGTGACCGTGGTTCACGATCCGACAGGCACGACGCGTCACGCGTCCGTGGTTCTGGAAGCGATTTCCTCCACCCTTTACCGGGTCCGGGTGGAAGGAGTGACCGGGAAGGGCGCCCTGGCGCTGATCGTGAATGCCAATGCCTGTACCGATAAAGATAACTATGGAAATCTGGCGTATGGACCGGGTGCGGGTATTCTGATTGATCCTTCGATCATGGTCGTCAAGCCCGAACCGGAGTGGACGACCGGGACGGCCAACACCGTTGCCTGGTATCCGTTCCAGAATGCCGTGCGCTATACGCTTCAGCGCGATGTCACGGGCGATTTCCTGTCCCCGGAAGCGGTTGAACTCAGTTCGACGACGCTGGCTTATACCTTCGACAATCTCGAGGACGGGCACGCGTACTGGTACCGCGTGCGGGCCGCGGAGGTGCAGGGATGGACGACTTCGAGCCTCTGGTCGCGTCCGACTTCCTCGACGCAGGACACCTTGTCTCCGACCGGCAGCGTGTTGATCAACAACGGTCGCGAGACGGCCTCCATGAGGCGGGCGAAACTGAATCTCGACTGGAGCGACCCGGGGACGAACCCCTCGGGGGTGGCCTGGATGCGGTTGCGCGAGAAAGGCGAGTGGACCGGATGGGAAGCGGCCAACACCACGCGGACCTGGCAATTGTCGTTCGGAATCGAAATGAAAACGATCGAGGTCCAGTTCCGCGACCGGGCGGGGAATGTTTCCGAACCGGGAACCATCGTGGATTCCATCTATTTCGATCCGTTCAGCGATCTCGATCCGCCGACGGTGACGCTGACGACTTCGGTTTCCAATCCGACGAATCAATCGCCGATTCCGGTGGTGGCCACGTTCAACGAACCGGTGGAGGGGTTCTCGATTCAGGGAATCGGAGCGGACAACGCAACCGTGGCGAACTTCCATGCGGTGGATGACATGGTCTTCACCTTCGATCTGGCGCCTTCCGGTCAGGGGCTGGCGTCGGTGTGGGTTGTCGCGGGGGCCGCGGTGGATGGCGCGCAGAATCCCAGCCTGGCGTCCGTCCCCCTGTGGCGTCTGTTCGACAGTGTTGCGCCTTCGGGCAACTTGACGTCTCCGGTGGGAGACCCGACTTCTCAGGTTCTGATCCCGGTCACCGTAACATTCGGGGAAGCGGTTGAGGGATTCACGTCGGCGAGTGTGGAAACGGCCAACGCCACGTTGACGAATTTCACGGGAGAGGCTGGGGCGTCCGTCTATCACTTCGATCTGGTCGTGGACGATATCATGGAAGGCGAAGTGACCGCTTCGATTGCCGCGGGCACGGTGCGGGATGCTGCCGGAAACTGGAATACCGTCCCCGCTTCTTTCCGCCGGTCCTTCAAGCGTGAAACCGTTCTTCCGAAACCGGTGGGCGTGAACGCGACGGATGGAACCGATGTGGACCAGGTGACGGTGACCTGGGAACCGGGAGAAGGAGCCCTGAAGTATCGCGTGTATCGGAGTTTGAAAGTGAACGACGCGCCGGAATTGATTGCCGAGGGTCTGGCAGCGGCCACCTTCGCGGATCTTCAGGCGAAACGGGGGACAACTTACTATTACCGCGTGCAGGCGACCCTGGATTCGGAATTGGGGGTGGTGAGTCCTCTGAGCGATCCCGACAGCGGTTGGGCGGACGGACCGGCGGCGGACTATAAGATCTCGTACAGCGGGGGAACCCTGACCCTGGACGAGACGTCAAAAACTCTCGCGTTTGCGTCCACTTCGCCCAAGGCGTCTCTCAGGATTGTCCGACTCAAGCGCCTCCCGCAGAATGCGGCGCCGGTACCGAACAAGACGGCCTATTTCCACGGCAACGTGCTGGCGCGGGTGGCGTTGTCCGGAACTGTCGCGACATTCCAGACCCAGACTCCGGTCAAGGTCTTCGAAGCCTCCGGGCCTGTGCTTTCGATTTCGGCTCAGAATTGCGCGATTGAGTCGCTCGCAGGCGCCGGTTTCGGCAAGATCCGGATGCTGGCCACACCAAACGCGACGGACACCACCGGCAGGGACGCGTCGGTTCTGGAAACTTCCATTTCTTCTCTGGCGCAATTGGAAAAACCGATCCAGATCGCCCTGAGTGGTATCACTCTGGAGGATCTGAATCTCCCCAGACAGCAGGTTCAGTCGTTGAAGGTGGAGTCGCGCAAAACCAGTCGGAAGGGGACGCCCGCGTTCCTGAGTCCGGGGGATGTTCTGGGGACGGTCAGTGTGGGTGAGTTGCTCGGCCTCTCGGTCAAGGGCGGTTCCATCCAGTCTCCCGATCTTGAGGTACTGGCGGGTCTCAAGCCGTTGAAGATTTCGGCGGGTGCGGTTGTTTTCAAACTGGGTTCCAAGGGAACGGGGACAACCATTGTCCGTGGGGGCGATGTGGCGGCGCGCAGCATGGATCTGGCGGTGCAATCGGCGCGGATTGCCGCTTCCGGCGGGAACATCCGGGGGGAACAGATTCTGGTGTCGGGGGAACTGGCGAACCTTTCCGCCACCTTCAAGAAGGTCCGCCTGAATGGCTCGACGCGTTACCTGGGAGGAGAAGTGGGGGAGGATCTGACCTCGAGTACGGCCCTGACGACTTACACGCTGTTTGTTTCGGGGACGGATATGAACCAGGCGAAGAAAGACATTCGGGCGGTGACGGGTTCCACGGTGGTTCAGGGCTGTTTTGTCGCCGGGGCTGTTTCAAGTCCGGACCCGGAAAATCCGCTGGTGCCGACTCTGGCGGGTTCCATCGGGCGGATTCAGGTCCAGAAAGCCAATCCGGCGGCCTGGGGAACGACCCGGATCGTCGGGGGCAGCTGGTCCGATCCTGCCCATCCCATCCAGTTCAAGGGAGTGCCACTGGGGACTGACAAAGCGCCGGTCGGCTTCCAGGTCCATACAACCCCAGACGGGCTGTTCACGTCCGAGTGAGATTCCACCTGTCCCTGAAAATGAACTCGGCCCGGTTTTCCTGTGGGGAAAACCGGGCCGAGTTCATTTTTTCAGAAAGAGAACAACAAACCTCAAGCACAATTACTTGAATGCAGCGGCCTGCTCGGGTGTCATTTCACGAACCTGGATGGCGCGCAGACCCGCGCGGGTGTGCCACGCGGCGATTCCGAACGGCTGAGAAGCCGCGATCTCGGAACGCACGGAAATCTTCCGGCCTTTCGGGAAAGCGTCCACCACCAGTTTCTGGTCTATCCAGGCCTGAATGCGTTTGGGGGTGACGCGGACCCGGATGTCGTACCACTTGCCCTTTTCAAAATTCATCATTTTGGTCGTTTCATTGTTGCTGGCGTCCATGTTGTTAAAGGAGGAAATTCCCACCAGCGTTCCACCCCATCCGCCCACGATCAGGCTGCAGCAGGAGTCATTGACTGGAAATGTCAGACCGCAGAAAAAATCAGTCCCATCAATGCGCATGGCTTTCAGGGCGATTTCGTAATTCATTCTGGGGACAGATTCCGTACAGGTGACCCCCGTCAAATCGTTGGAGGGAAAATCCAGAACGATCTTGCCTTCCTGAACATGGACCTTGTTCTCTCCGCCAAACTCGGATTCCTTCCAACCCTTCAGGGTCTGGCCGTCGAAATAGCTTTTCCATCCGCTCAAGTTCAGGTCGGGAGCCGGATATTTGCGGGCGCGTTCTTCGAGGGACTGGAATTCATCGAGGTTGTCGTCTTCCGAAAGTTGCGACTCCGAGGGGGGAGTGGGCAATTCCGTCGCGACCACCTGTTTTTCAACCGGTACGGTGGGAACTTCGGGAACTGGAGTCGGCACGGAAGATGTCCGACAGGATGCCAGAGAAAACAGGATCAGGAAAACAGGAATGACGCAACGAAGTTGAATCCGTACACGGTATTTTGATGTGACCGATCGGGACATGAAACGTCCTCCCCACGCAGAGTCATTGACGGCCGACAGCCGATCAGGAATTGCAGCGCATGAAATGCTCGATGGACCGGTCGTAGGTCCGTTCCGCTTCCGTCGAGAAGTAACAGGCCGGCAGCTCACCGTTGCTGCGGTGGTACTGGATGCATTCGCAGCAGGCCCCCTTGCGCGAGCAAGGCTCATACGTACAGTTGCACTTCTTCATGTTCTTGGACAGATTGTCGCAACTCATTTTCTTCTCCTTCGAGCAGACAGACTTTTCCCCTCGGCGCGCAAGCATCGAGGGGAAATCGGTCTCATTCTGACTTAATGCGCGGCGACACGCAAGAGTTCTTCTTCGGCGGCCCGGGTCCAGCGCCCCGCCTGCAGTTTGGCTGCAACCGTCGGATAGGTTTTTTCCAACTGGGACAATGGAATCAGCGGCATGTCGCGCAATTGCGGATAGACGATGATTTTCCCGGCCAGAGTCCGGTTCTCGACCGCCTCGATTCCGGAAATCGCGCCTTCCATCCCCGAAACGGCGTCCACGGAAAGGTTGGTGTCGAGTTGGCCGCTTTCCACCTTTTCAAGCATGATTTTCATGTCGCGCAGAACGGACCCGCTGGTTCCGAACAGGAAGCAGCGCTTCGCGATGAGCATGTCCAGATCAATCGGGTGAATGGTTGGCGCGGGGATAC
The DNA here is from genome assembly GCA_035353095.1 of Candidatus Sumerlaeota bacterium. Classification (GTDB taxonomy): domain Bacteria; phylum Sumerlaeota; class Sumerlaeia; order UBA8349; family UBA8349; genus DAOPYU01. The sequence goes on from DAOPYU010000016.1 coordinate 6,207, forward strand.
CCGCGAAAATGTTGATACACGCCCCGGGTGCGCTTTTGACAATCGCGTCGGAAACCACCGGCGCGATGGGGACCATGATCGCGAGGTAACTGAAGGTCCCTTCCAACGGGGACTTGGTGGGATTCGCGATGACCAGTTCCACCTTGTTCTGTTTGGCCAGCGGGGCGGCAATTTCCGAAAGCGAATTCAAACGCGCATCGTCGAAGTCTGTCCCGAAAACTTTCAGGTCCTTCGCGCCGGAACAGATGTCGCGGATCACGTGCATCTGACCCATCGGGCCGCCGGCGCCGATCACCAGGCACCGGTCCCCGTCCCGGACTTCTCCATTCGCCGGAATGGTCCGATAACTTTCGGCGGCGGAACTGCCGGTGGTTCCGATCCAGCGGTGCTGGCCGTAGTGAACGCGACCGATCCCGATCTGAACGGGCCGTCCGATCTGTTTTCCGCCGGTTACGATGTTGACGATGCACCGGTCCCCCGGTTTGGAAGCCAGCGCTTCAATCGTCTCCGGCGTGGCGCCGAAGTACACAATATCGTCAAAGGCCGAATTGGGGACGGCCTCGACATTTTCCACAACCTGGGTCGGAATCCCAAGGTTCTGAAGGGGAGTTCTTTGGCTGGCCTCCGGGCACAGGAGGGTGAGGGACCCCGGTTTCCCGGAGGCGTGAAAGGATTCCGTCAAGCCTTCGATCGCATGACCGGAATCGGCCACGACCAGCAGATGCCCGCCCGCCTTGATCCGTTGCCGTTCCGGATTCTGGTAGGAATCCTCGACACAGGCCCAGGGTTCCACGAGCGCGATGGCGGCGGCGCTGCGTTCTTCGCGCGCGGGCAGGAGGAAACTCTCATCCGTGTCGAAATCGCGCGAGACGCGTTCATCAATCAGGACGTACTCCTGAAGTCCCCCTTCGAAATTGTAACCGAAGGACGCATTGCCTTTGAGCGAGGAGGGAAGCCCACGATAGTCCGTCTGGACCAGACAGCGCTGCCCGACCTTGTGACGGCGGACCTTGTCGCCCACCGCGACGATTCGAATGACGGTTTCATGGCCGGGGACGGTGGGTTTGTCGTGGGGGACATAACTGGGAATCCGCTCGACCTCCTGGAGGTCCATTCCCGAAATGACCGGGGCTTTCCGGGGGTGGTCCTGAAACTGCTTGAGCAGTTTCAGGTCGGAAAAGCAAAGGCCGGTGGCTTCAACTTTCCCGAGAATCTGGTAACCGGTGGGACGGAACACTTCCTTTTCCCGGTTGAGCCGGAGCTGACTCGGGCCGACCAGTTGAACGGCGTATTGGGTTTCCGGCAATTGAGTCGTGTTGGACATGAGACATTCCTCCTGTAATGATGACGCGATTCAGCTCAGCATGGTCTGGCCGCCCGTAACGGGGACAGCCTGCCCGGTTTCGTACTGTTGTTCCATCAGATAATAGACCGCTTTCATGACGTCCGGCGTGGTACAACCGCGTCCCATGGGCACCTTGGCCTCGTAGAACCGTTTGACATCCGCGATCGAAGTGGCGCCGGGAACTTTTCCCGTCCGCAGGTACTGGGCGAACAACCCGTTCTGCGGGTCGGACCAGAGAGGCCCGTCGAAAAAGTTTCCGGGACAGATGGAGTTGACCTTGATGCCGTCTTCCACCAGTTCCAGCGCGAACGACTGGGTCAGGCCGATCCCGCCGAATTTGCTCCCGGCGTAAGCCCCGTTGCGGTTGGAACCCACCAGACCTGACTTGCTGTTGATCTGGATGATGTCGCTGCGGTAATCGGGACGGATCTGATGTTGGATTGCCAGAATGGGCGAGGCGGCCTGGACGCAGAGGAAATACCCCTTGTAGTTGACCGTCGTGACAAAGTCGAAATCTTTCTCCGGCAGGGTTTTCACGCTGCCCGCCTTCAGGACCCCCGCGTTGGAAACCAGCAGGTCGAATCCTCCCCACGTGCGCACCACCTGATGGAAGGCGGCTGCGACCGACGCAGCGTCGGTCACGTTGATCGAAAGTCCGATGGCGCGGTTGGCTCCCTGTTCGCTGTTGATACGCGCGGCCGCTTCCTGTGCGCCCGTCAGGTTGAGATCCGCAAACGCCACACAGGCGCCCTGGGACGCCAGGTCCCGGGCGATCTCGAGGCCGAACCCCTGAGCCGCTCCGGTCACGAGGGCAATCTTTCCCGCGGCTCGGCCCTGGGTTGCGGGCGGTAGTTCAAGATGGAACGTCCCCAATTGGGGGACAACCACACTCTTCGGCGCGACGACCGCGGACTCAAGGGCCCGGCGCAATGCGCTGATCGCCTGATCCGGCGATTCGCACGCCTGCGGATCGAAATGAAGCGCGTCGGGATGCGTGGTTTCCTCAAAACGGATCATGGGAAACGCCTGTCCCTCTCCGGCCAGAAGCGCGCGCAGAGCCGGGGCGATGGTGTTGATCAGAAGGGTCTTGTCAATCATGCTTTCGTTCCTGTTTCAAGTGGCTTTTATTTTTACCTGCGGACTGTCAATTTGCAGGTTGCGTCTTTCCTGATAGACGCCGTGTCCGGTTATTTTCCTGCGCACACATCCTGATATTGCCGGATCACGGCAGCCCCTATCGCCGCCAGGCCGTGAATCCGTTCATCCGCGCCGGCGTAGGCCAGATTGGGTTGTCCCTGCGCGTCCACGTATCCGCATTCTCCCTGCAACGTCAGGAACTGGTGCGCGGCCATCACGCACGCGCCTTCCCAGAAAATCGCCTGAACCGGTTCGGGAACCGGGACGTTCTTGAGGCAGGTGGGCTCGATGGGAATCAGGTCCAGTGTGTTGTGCTCGGTTCCCGCCGTCACCACCAGCCCGGCCCGGCGCAGCGTGGTGACATACTCGGTGAGGGTTTCGGCGCTGTTACGGATCGGAATGAACTCCGCCGCGTGAATACCGGAGGCCTGCAGGGTCTCGGCCAGGTGTTGCGCGGGAGTTTCGTACTCACAGACCGGTGAGGCGCCGTCGGCCAGGGTGGGATAGCAGGGCACCCCGCCCAGTTCGAGGATGAGTTCGCGCGCTTCTTCGAAGGTCACGAAACTCTCTTCGACAAACGCCGCCTTCCCCGCCTTCATCAGGGCGGAACGGATGGCATTCTGAACGGCAACGGCGTTGTTCGGATTCTGGGGACAGGCCGAACCGAGAATCTTCTGAAGGAGGGCGGGACGTTCTGTTTCCGGGACCTTTTCGAACAGGACTTCCTGATAAGCCTGCGCGGCGTGGCGTTCCTGGAGTGTCACCGACTCGCGGGGACTACCGTGGCGACGCACGATGCGGTCAATGATGTCGTCCGACGAAAGAGAAACCGCAACCCCATTTTTTTCGAAGACCTTGCCCAGAGCCGCCGCGACCTTCCGCATGCGGTCAGCGTCGTTCGTCCGGATTTTCCGGATGATTTCCTGTGCACGGCCGCTCATCGGCGCCAGGCGTGAAATCGCCTTGCCGCAGAAGTAGTATTTGCCCGGATTGCCCGGGTCATTGACCCGGACGCCCGACCGGACGAGGTCATCAATCAGGCAGATGATTTCGAGTCCGAAAATCGGAAATATCCCCGCCTTTTGCGCCCCTGCGGCAAACGGTCCGTAGGCGCCGAAGTCGTAATAGTTGCTGACCCCGAGTACGCCGATTTTCTGCTCCGCAGCGAGCGTCAGTACCTGATCCACCGTCTCAAAGGCCGAAAAGTTGGGGGGCAGGTGGATGTGCGCATTCAGACGCGGCCGTTTGGCGGGTTTTACGCCCTGCGTGGCCATGATCCGGATTCTCTCAGGTGTCCCCAGATTTTTCAGATTGTTCAGAGCATTTTCAAGTGTTTGTTCCATAGGATCTATTCCTTGTCATGAAATTACGTTATGGGTTCAATGAAGTTCTTCCGTAATACGTCCCAGGGTGGTTTGTGCCTCAATATAGTCAGGTTCTGCTTGGAAACGTTTCGGAAACGTGGATGTCAGACCGATCTCGCGTGTTTCGATCGGTTTGAAACCCAGTTTCAACGCGGGAGAATCCGGACGAAGGCTGTAATCCCGCTTACCGGGATTCGTAAAGAGTGGATCAGCCGAAACGCTGTGTGCGTCGAATTTTCCACCCAGCGCCGCCCGCCAGGTTTCATAACTTGGTCCTCCCGGCGATTGCCCCAGCATTTTGAGGGCCCCATTCGGATTGAAGTAGAGGTTCCAGTCGCACTCCGCAACACGATCATCCGACCAGTTGTTGAAGTCATAGATTCCGGATTCGGGTGTCAGAAGTGCAATGATGTTGCGGCGGTAGATATGCGTATCGCACCGTTCGTCGGCCATGAAGAAGGAACGGATGGCCGATTGCGCGTGTCCATCCACGATCAGGATGTTGTTTTCGATGCGATTGCCGATCCCCTTGATGTACATTGCCTGGTTCCCGTGTGTTCCGGTTACCCCATATATGATGTTGTTGGTGATCGCGAAATAGTCGGCGGCATCGTCCAGGTAGATTCCACTCTGTAGGTCGAGTTGTTTGTTGCCGGTGTCGTGAATCAGGTTGTGGTCGAGCACGTTGTCGCGGCCAGAACCCCAGGCCTGCATGGCGCCGGTGTCCTGACTGTCCTGATTGACCTGGTGGATGTGATTGTACGCGAGCAGATTCTTGCGCGCATACAGGTAATCGAACCGATTCTCAAAGGTCACCTGTGGAAGTTTCTGACGCAACGCCTGAAAACGCAGGCTGCTGATCGAGGTGCCATAGCGCGGCATGTGGTGGATGTCATTGTGTACAATCCGGTTATTCCCGCTCTGGTTGATTCCGATCCCGAAGCCGTCCCCCGCCAGACGTCCGCAGTGGTGGATGTGGTTGTTCTCGACCGTGTTGTCGTGATTGACGTCCCGCTGTCCGATGGCCGGTCCTCCGATATTGACGCCATGATACCCGTGTTGCCGGATGAGGTTGTTCTCGACCCGAATTTTCTGCGAGTATCCATACACGGCAACACCGCACCCGCCGCCGTTTTCGATCAGGCATGAGACGACCGAACAATTTTTCGCCCCTGAGAAGAGTAAAAGATCTTCACTCGATATATTCAGATGCAGTCCTTCAAAGTGGAGGTTCCGGACGGGTTTTTCCCACGGACCTTGAACCGAAATGAGATTCTTCGCCGATGCCGCGATCATGGATTCTGGAGACGTACCCGCCTGACGGGGCCAGGCATAGATTTTTCGGGTCTTCAGATTGATCTGACATTCTCCCTGACGATCCAGGAGTGCCAGAATATTCTGGAGAAAGAAACGGTTGCCCGGATTCATGTTTCTTCCAGGACTCGCCAGTTCAATCTGGCGAGTCTGCGCGTTGATCGCCGCCAGGGACAGGTTCTGCGAGGACCAGTCATTCTCAGGCCAACTGAAGACTTGTCCCTCTGTCAGATCCCACACACCGGGATTGAGATCCTCGGCCCGATATTGAAACACCTGTTTTTCGCGTCCGGGAACCGAGGCTTCCACCCGCAGATACCCCTCGTTCGGAAAACGCGCCAGGGGAAGCCGTTGATCGTTCTCGAACAGTTGGTTGGGATTGACACCTTCCGGGATATCCGCCTCCAGAATGGCCTCCTTGTAAGGACGCCATTCCTTGATGAGAGTTCCCCCGATGAGTTCCGGACTTTCATTGGGATACGCTTCCCAGGTGATGGCGCATTCGGTTGTCCCCGAATCTTCCGGAGTGAAAACAAGCCCCTCCGGCAGGTAATAGACCCCTTCGCGGATCTGGACCTGAATGTGTTCTTTCAGTCCGGAGGCAATCTGTTTTCGAACTTCCTGCCGGGCTCGTTGCAGGGTGGCAAAGGGCTGTTCGACCGAACCTGCGTTCGAGTCGTTTCCGTTGGGTGCCACGGTAAATTCAAGGGCGGAAAGACTGGATGCCCAGATGAACCAGAAACACGTAGCGATCCAGATGCGCGTCATGGGGTGGCCCTTTGCGGATATGGCATCAACCTGATCTCAAACCTCGAGCCGCAGCACTTTCCGAGGGGGCAGGTGCAGGGCTGCGCCCAGTGCGTCCTCGGCGGCTTCCTTGAGCGATTCGCCGATCGAGGGGTGCGCGATCACCACATGAGCCATTTCCTCGACCGTCGCTTTCTGGTGGAGCAATGCTCCAGCCGCGCCGATACACTCCGTGGCGGTGTGACCCAGCATGTGAACGCCCAGCAGCGCTCCCGTTTCGCGATGACGCAACACCTTGGTGAAACCGGCAGTGTGGCCGGTCGCCATTGCCTTGCCCAGGTACCCGATGGGGAAGTTCCCGATCGAGACCGGAATTCCCTGTTCCCGGGCTGCCTGCTCGGTCAGACCGACGGACCCGATTTCCGGGAACGTGTACACGGCCCCGGGGATCGGCGCCGTGTAAAGCGCCTCGTGGCCCAGGGCATTCGCAACCGCCACCATGCCCTGCTCGGAAGCGGCATGGGCCAGCAGGCAGCGACCGTTGGCATCGCCGATGCAATAGACTCCCGGAATATTGGTCTCCATCTTGTCGTTGACCTGAACGAAACCGCGCGGGCTGAGTTGGACCCCCACGGTTTCCAGTCCGATCCCCTTCGTTTTGGGACGCCGTCCCACCGCGACCAGGACCCGTTCCGTTTCCAGGGTGTCCCCATTGGAAAGAACGGCCTTGCAGCCCGACTCCGTCAGCGTCAGTTCGTTCACACTGGTTCCGGTGAGAATTTTGATTCCGCGCTTCGAAAGGATCTTGCCCAATTCCGGCCCCAGCTGCTCATCCATTTCGGGCAACAGACGCGGCATCAGTTCAACCACCGTCACCTGCACCCCCATGGTCTGAAGCAGACAGGCGAACTCGCACCCGATCACGCCCCCTCCCACGATGAGCAGGCTGGCGGGCAATGTTTTCCAGTGCAGCGACTCGTCGCTGGTACAGACCCGTTCGCGATCCTCGGGCCAGCCGGGAATGCGAGTGGGTTCGGACCCGACGGCCAGAATGATCTTCTTCGCCTGAATCGTCTGGGTTTCACCCGCGTTCTTGCTCGACGTACCCGTGACGGTCAACTGTCCCGGCCCGCTCAGGACCGCCTGGCCATTGATAAGCGTTACGCCGCGATTGGTGAACAGGTTGCGAATGCCCGCGCGCAGCTGGCGCAGAACCTGATCCTTGCGTTTCTGGATCGCGGGCCAGTCGGCGGTGGCTTTCCCTTCTACCAGAACGCCGAAAGCCGAAGCGCCCGCGATGTTGTGCAGTAGTTCCGCCGACGCCAGCAACGCCTTGGAGGGGATACAGCCGTTGTTCAGGCAGGTACCGCCGAGGTCTTTCGACGCCTCGATCACGACGGTTTTGGCGCCCAGTTGGGCGGCCTTGAGAGCGGCCACGTACCCGCCCGGGCCGGAACCGACTACCGCGATATCATACATTTCGGTCATTGAAACAGTCTTCCTTGTTTTGAATTTCCATCAGGGATTGCGTTTGCCCGTCGGCAGGCCGGGCGTTTTGAGCCGAACACTGTAAACGCCCGTACGGGCGGTCACAAACAGGGTCTTGAGGTCTTGCCCGCCAAAGGCGCAATTGGCGGGTTGCTGCGGGAATCGGATGGCGCCGATGAGCGTCCCGTCGGGCTGGAAGACGGAAATCCCGTCGGCGGACGAGGTGAAGAGACGTCCCTTCTGATCTACCTTCATCCCGTCAGGATTCTTGACCGTACAGAACCGGCGTTCGTTCGTGAGCGACCCGTCGGGCTGAACGTCATAGGCGTTGATGAAATCGGCTTCCGAGTCCCCGACATACAGGATTTTTTCATCGGGCGAGAAGGCCAGGCCGTTGGGTTGTTTGAAACTGTCTTTCACGACCCGTTGGGCCGCTTCGCCCGGTTTCCCGACCCGATAGACTCCCTGGACGGGTTGCTCCTGTTTACGCCCCTCCAGACCGTATGTCGGATCTGTGAAATACAGGGCGCCGGACGAATGCACGACCAGATCGTTGGGAGAGTTGAAAGGTTTCCCTTCAAACATCCCGGCCACACATTCGATCTTACCGTCGGCCTGGGTCACCGTCACGCGGCGTTCCCCCTGCTCCGCCACCAGCAGGCGGTTCTGAAGATCGAGCGACAGTCCATTGGCTTTGTTACAGGGTTCCCGGAAGACGACCGTTTTGCCGTCGGGTGACCATTTGTAGAGACGGTTGACCGGATTGTCCGAGAAAAGCAGGTAACCCTCCGGAACCCAGACGGGCCCTTCCGTGAATTTCAGATCCTTGGCGAGTTCTTTGACTTCGGAGTCCACGATGTCCGACAGCGCCTCTGCGCCCTGGACTGGAACCCGGCTCAGGCAGGGGAGAAGCAGAAGGAGGAACAGGCAGGAACGGACCTTTCCGAAATATCGAACATGTTCTCGGGAGTGTGTCGGCATTGTCTTCGAATCCTTTAAACGGAATAGTCCGGTCCTCAGCTCAGGACGGCTCCAAAACTCCCGGCACACTGTTCTCCCCGAGACCGGGATTCTCAAAGCTGTTCCGGCCCTTCCAGCAGTTCTTTCAGTTTGGCCATGAACCGGGCCGCCATTAAACCATCAATCAACCGGTGGTCGCAACTGATTGTTAAGGTCATGACCTTGGCCGCACGGATCGCCCCGTTGTGAACCACGCAGGTCTCACGGATGGCGCTGACGGCCAGAATCGCCGCTTCCGGCGGGTTGATGATGGCCGAGAACTCTTCGATCCCGAACATCCCCAGGTTGGAGATTGTGAAGACACCCTGACCCATCGCCTCGAGTTTGCCGCCCCGGGCGGCCTCGACGATCCGGCGGGTTTCTCCGGCCAATTGCCGCAGGTTCATCCGGTCGGCGCCACACACGACCGGCACGACCAATCCGTTTTCCAGTCCCACGGCGATGCCGATGTTGGCGGACGGGTATTGGACGATCTCGTCCTCCTCGATCCGACTGCGGAAGGCCGGAAATTCCTGGATCGCACGGGCGCACGCCATCGTGATGACATCGTTGATCGAGCAGGGGAATTCGGCTTTGCGTTCCCGATTGTACGCCATCATCGCTTCGGCTTCGATCGTCTGGCGCATATAGAAATGGGGGATCGTCTGTTTCGAGAGAGTCAAGTTACGTGCGATCGCCTTGCGCATGCCGGTCAGGGGTTGGCGGTTTGAAGTTGCGCTGACCGCAATCACCTGAGCGGAGTCCACATCGGTCGAAAGGATGCGTCCGCCCGGGCCGCTGCCCGCTCCGACGCCTTCCAGCGCGATTCCCTTTTCCGCCGCGGCTTTTCGTGCGGCGGGGGAGGCCTTGACCCGTCCCTCGGAAGTGAGGGCCGCAGGCGTCCGGGGAGCAGAGGCAACGGCGGAAGAAACGGAGGAGGTGGCACTACTGGCGGGAGAAGGTGTTGCGGCTGCCGAAACGGCGCCATCGCCGTGTTGCGCCAGGTACGCGTCCACGTCCGCATCGTTTTCGGCCAGATAGGCCACCGGAACCTTGATCGCCACGATGGAATCTACTTCGGCCACAATCCGGGCCAGACGGCCCGAATGGTCGGCTTCGACTTCGATCACGGCCTTGTCGGTCTCGACGTCGAAGAGGATTTGCCCCTTTTCGACCCGGCTGCCGGGTTCCACGTGCCACTTGACGATCGTACCTTCTTCCATGCTCTGTCCCGCCTGGGGCATCAGGATCGGGATGACTTCGCCCTGGGGACCAGGAAGAGATGCGCCCGGGGCCGGGGTTACTGCCGCAGGGACGGGCTGGGGTTTCGAGAGAGGAGTCTCAATGGAAGGGGACACGTTTGTTTCTCCCTTGGAAGTTTGAAGTTTCGCCAGGGCGTCGGAAGGCCGAACGGTTGTGCCGGCCTTCACCAGGATTTCGGCCAATACGCCGGGTTGATTTGAGACGAGTTCCACCGAGGCGGTTTCCGTCTCGAGGAGAGCCAGAAGGTCTCCTTTCGCCACGGTGGCTCCGGGGGTTTTGACCCACTGGCGCACGGTGGCGGTTTGGTTGGGTGAATCGAGGGGAGGAAGTTGGATAGTATGCATGATTGGACTCTATTCTGTGGATTTTAACAAATCACCTGCACAGGATATGCAACAATGTTGCAAAAGTCAAGCAGAAATGTTGCAGATTTTTGTTGAAATTTTTCAGAAAAGGGTGTTGAATTGTTTTCGTCTTCCGGAAAACGGGAGGCTGGGAGAGCCGGAAATGAGCAGTACGACCGAACAGCGCCGCGAGAGAATCCTGTCGGAAGCCGATCACGACGGACGGGTTTCCGTGCGCGATCTGGCGTTGGCGCTGGGGGTTTCCGAGGCGACTGTGCGCCGGGACCTGAAGTCGCTGGCGGATGACGGTCAACTCGACATTGTTTTCGGGGGAGCCATTCTGCCCCGGACGCTGGATTATTCCTTTCCTTCAAAAGAGCGGCGCAATATCGAAAACAAGCGGATCATCGGGGCGTTGGCGGCCCGGCTGGTGGGCGATGGCGACCAGATCTTCATGGATTCCGGGACGACCTGTTTTCAGATGGCCCGCCATCTGAAGCGAAAACCGGGGCTGACCATCGTGGTCAATTCGACGCGTCTGGCGATGGAGTTCGATTCGCCCGGACAGCGCATCATCATGCTCGGCGGACAATACCGTCCCGACCGCATGGATGTGGTGGGCCCCCTGGCCATGCGGGCGCTCGAGGGGTTGCGTGGTTACCGCGCGTTTATCGGGGTGGACGGGTTGAGCATGGATTTCGGGCTTTCGGCCAGTGACATTGACAGCGCCCACCTGCATGCGCTGGCGGTTGAAAACGCCCGGGAGACCGTCCTGCTGGCTGATCATAGTAAATTTCTCGCCCCTTCGTTGCACAAGATTGTGGATTTCGACCGGGTTTCTCAAATTGTGACGGATCGCAGACCCCCGGACGAATGGATGACTTTTTTTGAAGAGAGAGGCATGGATGTGCTGTATCCTCAGGTGGAGACGGCTGGGGCCGCCCACGAATCGCAAAGCGACTGAAGGAGGAAGACTTCATGAAATGCCCGCAATGTCAGGAAGAGTTCCATTTGACCGGAAAATTGTATTGGGAAGCTTTTTTCGGGCGCTTTGCCTGTCCCTTGTGTCAGACCCGGCTTCGTCTGAAGCACAATTGGCTGATTTATCTTCCCCTCACATTGTTGGGGTGCTGTCTGGCGGGGATTCCGCTGGGGTATCTGGTGGATAAGTTCTGGGGAAGTACTCTGAGTGTGGGAGCTGGGTGGGTCATCGGATGGGTGATTGGGGCCGCTTTGAGTGGATTTCCCATGGACCTGTATCTGGAACGGAAGTTTGCACGGCTCGAACTGGATGTTCGACACCCGGATTTCAAGAAACGGGATCAGGATCCTGGCCCTGTGTCAACTAGCCAGGATGGCCAGTCCTGACAGTGTTGTGACTTAAAGAAAGCGAGAGGAAATCGTAATGCCCAAGAGCCAGGTTATTGATCCGCAAGTGGTTCGCCGGAAAGGCGAATTGACCTTCAAGCCCATTCCCCTGAATCAGTACGATCGGAGTGTGAAGGAAGAAGCCCGGAAGTACGGCAAAGAGGCGCTGGTGCGTATCCAGCGTGACATGGCCATCATTCGCGCGTTTGAGACCATGTTGAGTGAGATCAAACTGCGGGGGAGTTACAAGGGGATCGAATACAACCACCGGGGACCGGCCCACCTCTCGATCGGTCAGGAAGCCTCGGCGGTGGGGCAGGCGTTTCTTCTCGGCGTGGATGACCATATTTACGGCAGCCACCGCAGCCACGGAGAAATTCTCGCCAAAGGGCTTTCGGCCATCGCCAAACTGGATGATGATTCGCTGACGGGAATCATGAAGGGCTATTTCGATGGCCTGTGTCTCCAGGTGGTGGAACGCGGTACCCAGCACAAGTCGGTTCAGGATCTGGCGATTGATTATCTGATCTACGGCGCTTTGGCCGAGATCTTCGGGCGCCAGCCCGGGTTCAACAAGGGGATGGGCGGTTCGATGCACGCCTTCTTCCCGCCCTTCGGCATCTATCCGAACAACGCCATCGTGGGCGGCTCGGGCGACATCGCCGTGGGCGCGGCGATGTTCAAGAAGATCAACCTCAAGCCCGGTGTCGTGATCGCCAACATCGGCGACGCGTCGAGCGCCTGCGGGCCCGTCTGGGAAGGCCTCTGCCTGGCCACGATGGACCAGTACAAGAAACTCTGGGACGAGGCGCACCGGGGGGGATTGCCGCTCATTATCAACTTCTTCAACAACTTCTATGGCATGGGCGGCCAACCATTCGGCGAAACGATGGGCTTCGAAGTGCTGGCGCGTCTGGGCGCGGGCCTCAACCCCGAGCAGATGCACTCCGAGCGGGTGGACGGATACAATCCTCTCGCCGTTGTGGACGCCATTGCCCGCAAGAAGGAAATTCTCGCGAGCGGCAACGGGCCGGTCCTGCTCGACACGTTGACCTACCGCTTCAGCGGCCACTCGCCCTCGGACGCGAGCAGCTATCGCACCAAGGAAGAGGTCGAGGCCTGGCAGGCTGTGGACCCGCTTACGCACTACTCCGCCAGCCTGGTCAAGGCGGGTGTGGCCACTCAGGCGGAAATTGACGCAGTGAACACCGAAGCGGAAGACCGGATCTTCCGCGCCTGTCAGAAGGCGGTGGATCTGGAAGTTTCGCCCCGGGCCGATCTCATGGTTCCCGGCTGTCTGCTCGAGAAAACGATGTTCTCGAACCAGAAGGTCGAATCCCTCGATCCGGGCCGCAAACCCGATGTTCTGATGCCGCTCGAGGAAAACCCGCGCATTCTGGGGTTGGCCAAGCGCAGCCGCTCGGCCTTTGGCCCCGACGGAAAGCCCCTCCCCAAGGGGCGGTGCGTGGGGTTCCGCGACGCCATCTTCGAGGCGATCATTGACCGTTTCTACACCGACCCGACCTTGGTGGCCTATGGTGAGGAAAACCGCGACTGGGGCGGCGCGTTCGCCGTCTATCGTGGTCTCACCGAAGCCCTGCCGTATCACCGGCTTTTCAACTCGCCCATTTCCGAAGGCGCGATCGTCGGATCGGCCGTTGGGTACGCCCTCGAAGGCGGTCGGGTTATCGCCGAACTGATGTACTGCGACTTCCTGGGCCGTTCGGGGGACGAAGTGTTCAATCAGCTCTCCAAGTGGCAGTCCATGTCGGGTGGTCTTCTTCGGATGCCGGTGGTGTTGCGTGTGTCGGTGGGGAGCAAGTACGGCGCGCAGCACAGCCAGGACTGGACGAGCATTGTGGCGCATATTCCGGGGCTCAAGGTGGTGTTCCCCGCCACGGCCTACGACGCCAAGGGTTTCATGTACACGGCCCTGACGGGGACCGACCCGGTCATTTTCTTCGAGAGTCAGCGGATCTACGACCAGCCCGAGGAGTTCGTCGAGGGAGGCGTTCCGCAGGGGTACTACGAAATCCCGTTTGGGGAACCGGCGATCCGCAAGGAAGGGAAAGACCTGACGATTCTGACCGTGGGCGCCACGCTCTACCGGGCGATGGAAGCCGCGAAACAACTTGAGGAAAAATACGGTATCTCGTGCGAGATCATTGATGCGCGTTCCCTGGTTCCCTTCAATTACGAGAAGGTGATTCAGTCGGTCAAGAAAACGCGCAAGATCCTGCTGGCGTCGGACGCCTGCGAACGCGCCAGCTTCCTGCACACCATGGCTTCGAAGATTTCGCAGTTTGCGTTTGACGAACTTGACGCGCCTCCGGTTGTGGTGGGCGCGCGCAACTGGATCACCCCGGGCGACGAGGTCGAAGATTCCTTCTTCCCCTACCCGGTTGATATTCTGGATGCGGTGCATGAACACATCCTGCCGCTGCCCGGTTACACGGTCAAACGTCCGTGCAGTGTCCAGGAACTGATGACGCGCAGCGCTCAGGGCTTGTAATTCTGTGCCGCCGGTATGCCGTCGGCTTGGTTGTGATGGTGTCAATAATTCGGTTTCGTCAAGTTCCCCGCCCGGCAGGAGGCCGCCTCCTGCCGGGTTGCGGTATAATTTGACAAATATCGGTTTTCGAAAGAATTGAGCCGCTTCCCACAGGGAACGAGACGAAGAACAGAAGACTCGAGAACAGGAGAATATGGAGATGGCGGAGAAGTACTATCTGCTGGCAATGGACTATGGCGCCGAGAGCGGGCGCGGCGTGCTGGTGACACTGAACAAGAATACCGGGGTTCCGACGGTCGAGATGGAAGAGATCCACCGCCTGCCCAACCGGCCCGTTCGCATGGGGGGAACGCTCTACTGGGACTTCCCGTTCCTGTTCGCCGAACTGCTGGCCACGCTGCGCAAGTGCGCCGAACGCGGGATCACCCTTTCGGGGATCAGCGTGGACACCTGGGGAGTGGATTTCGGCCTGCTCGGGGCGGACGACCGCCTGCTCGGCAACCCGGTGCATTACCGCGATTCCCGGACCGACGGAATTCATGACTATTCCAACCCGGTCATGAAGCAAGGCAAAGTGTTCGAGTACACCTGTTGCGAACCGTGGTCCATCAGTTCGCTCTTTCAGGTACTGGCGATGCAGAAGCAGAACTCCCCGCTCCTGCCCCTGGCCACCACGTTTCTGCAAATGCCCGACCTCTTCAATTTCTTCCTGACCGGCCAGAAGGCTTCCGAACGCTCGATCGCCAGTACAGGGAACCTCATGGGCGCCGATGGAGAATGGTCGCGCGAAGTCATTGACGCCTTCAAACTCCCCGCCATGTTCGGTCGGATGGTCGAGCCGGGGACGCTGCTGGGGCCCTTGAGTGAGGAAGTGCAGGCGCTTACGGGGCTGGGGCCGGTG
>DAOPYU010000017.1:0-20638 GCA_035353095.1 Candidatus Sumerlaeota bacterium
TCTGGCGCCCCAGATGGGGGGAGCTGAACGCAAAACGATGCCCAAGGATGTCACCTTCGTGTTTGACACGTCGGGCTCGATGGCGGGCGAGAAGATCAACCAGGCACGGAATGCCCTGAAATATTGCCTCAATTCCCTGCGCGAGCGCGACCGCTTCCGGCTCATCCGGTTCAGTACGGAAATCGAAGACTTCTCGAAGGAGCCGCTGGAGGCGACAAAGGAGAATGTCCAGCGGGCGGTGAAGTTTGTGGAGGACGTGCGCGCTTCGGGAGGGACGGCTATTCGGGACGCCCTGATGGCGGCCCTGGATGCCCGAGGCGACAATCGGGAGGGACGGCCCAGTGTGATTGTCTTCCTGACCGATGGTCTGCCGACGGTGGGGGAGACCGGGGTCGAACGGATTGTGGACGATGTGGCCAAACGGAATGAGGCCCAGATGCGGGTCTTCTCTTTTGGTGTGGGGTATGGCGTCAACACGCGATTGCTCGATTCGGTCTCGGACAACAACGGCGGGGTGGCCGACTACGTTGCGCCCGAGGAAGACATCGAGGTCAAGGTTTCGAACTTTTTTAACAAGATCGCCGATCCAGTTCTGACCGATGTGGTGCTCGATTTCAAAGGGGTGGATGTGTCGGACCTGTATCCGAAGAAGTTGCCCGACCTGTTCGCGGGTTCGCAGATCACCCTGCTGGGACACTATCGGGGCGACGGACCGGCCACAATCGTTTTGAGTGGAAAGGTTTGTGCGTCCGATTCGGACGACCACTCCGTCAAACTGGAGAAGAAGGTGTTCGAGTATGAACTGAAGTTTCCCAAAGAGTCGCGGGAGGCCGATTTCCTGCCTCGCCTCTGGGCGATCCGCCGGGTAGGGCATCTGATGGATGAAATCCGCAAACATGGCGAAGAGACGGAACTGCGCGAGGAAATCATCCGGTTGGGCAAGGAGTACGCCATCGCCACGCCGTACACGTCGCTGCTTGTGGTGGAAGACACCCCGGCGGTTCAGGCGCAGGCGCAGCGCGTGGTGGATATGGACAGTGCGCGTCCGCAGGCTGCGCCCGTGGCGGCAAGGGGTGTTGGAGGGGGCGAAAGCGGGCGGTCCGGAGGATTCTTCTCGGGTGGGTTGATGCGTGGCAAGAAGGCCGCTCCGGCCCAAGACAGCGTGCAACCGGTGACGATGGGGGCTCCGGCTGCCGCGGCGATTGCGGCGCCGCAGGATGCGGACTCCCGGAGAGAACTGGCGAAAGAGAGAACCCCCGGGGGGACCGTGTCGGCAGGTAATCTGATGGGAGATGCGGTTGGAAAACCGGCCCAGATGGAACTGAAAGCCGATACGGGACAGGCGGCGGTCGAGGCTTCGAAACAGACCCGCGCGATGAAGGAAAAGATCCGGATCGAACCGGAAAAAGCGGACGCAAAGGGACAGATTCGCCAGGTGGCGGGCCGGACCTTCTACCTCAAAAATGGGGTCTGGACCGACAGCCGATTCGATGAGAAACAGAAGACCGAAGATCTGGAATACGGCTCGCAGGCCTATTTCGACCTGTTGACGAAGAACAAGGGCATGGGCGAGTTTCTGGCGCTTGGCGAGCAGGTGATCTTCGAGTTCCAGGGGAAATGGTATCGCGTCACCGCTCCGAAAAAATAGGGACTTTCCCTGCCTGAGAGGGGAACAACAGATTCGGGCGTTTCGTCTTTCCGACGAAACGCCCGAATCTGTTGGGGACACCCTGCATTCGATTTTTTGTCGTAAACTTTTAGGCTCCCCCCCGCTTCCAGAGAAGTGGGGTTCCCGATCTGAGGAAAGAACCCGTAGGGGCGGGTTTCAAACCCGCCCCTACAGAAAATTCTGGTTCGGAAAACCCAAAACAGAGGATGGCTAAGGGGTACTTCGTGTCTCTACTCCGGTCTCTCCGGTTGGACGCCAACTCCTGCGAGCGAGTCGAAGCGGGTGATCTGTTTGTTGGCGGACCAGGCGATGCCGCGCAGAAGCAGGGCGCGGAAGAGCGGGTCGTTGAACGACCAGTTGTAATGGCCGGGAATACAGACGAAGACGCGGCCCTTGTTTTCCTCGCGGCACCAGAACATCGGTTGTGGCTGGCCATCCTCGTTGGCCGTGGCGAGTACCTGGATACGGGCGGGGTCGCCCTGGAGTTTCCAGTAGGTCTCGTCATGCAGGGATATTTTTGAGAGGGGCAGTCCCTGCCAGAGCCAGTTGTCTTCCTTCCCCGTCTTGTCCAGGTCGAGCAGACCGTGGCGGTATTTTCCTTCTTTGGGTTCCCACGTCAGGCCGATGCGGCGCGTGACGTCTTCGACATTGCCCGGGGCGTCCACGGCGTAGTGGATGAAGACCATCCCGCCCCCGCGCGCGAAGTAGGCGTCCACGGCGGGATTGAGCGATTTTTCCCAGGCCATGTGACGGAACCAGACGATGGTGCTGGCCGTTTCCAAGTCGGACAACGTCGGTTGTTCCCAGGATTGGGTCACACGGACATTGGGGGACTGAGCGAGGAGCGTGGCCCAGGTGGAGAGCCAGGCAGGGTAGTCGTGTTCGCCCGGGCCATGATCTTTGAGACCGGCGACGAGAACGATGTGGAGAGGCTTTGTGTCCTGGGCTACTTTGTCAGCCGTGAACAGCCCCTTGACCTGATCCCAGGGCCGAACGGCGGGCATGTTGGCTTTCAGGGATTCCGGGACAGGCATCAGGGTGACTTTTCCTGTTGTGAGGCGCAGGCCGATCTCGCCGTCGTATTCGGGTGACTTCAGGGTGCAGATCCCCTCTTTGTGTTGGATCGCCTCGGTTTTCTCCGTGGCGCCGGTTTTGATGTTGATCCATTGCGCGGTGTATTGCCCGGCTGGGATTTTGAGATCGAGGTTGGCCTGTTTCCCCCCGTTGAGGTAGAGCGCGTAGGCGGTTCCCTCGGCAGCCAGGACGCGCGCCGTGGCTTTCTCCGGAAGGCCTCCCTGGATCACGCTGGTGTCCGGTTTCATGTGGATGAAGTCGAAACTGTGGATGAAATTCCGCAGGACAGTGAGTTGTTTCCTGAATTCGACACCGCCGGTTCCGGGCGCTTCGATCGTGTCGTCACCCGCCTCATGACCGACCGAAAAGGAATAATCCAGATTGTCAAAAGCCCCTCCACCGGCCAGGACGAAGTCCCATGCCTCGGTGAGGTAGGGCTTGGGATCGCTCCCGGCGAAACCGGTTTCGTCGTCCGAGATCACGCGGTTGAGGGCGTAGTTTTCGGCCACGGCTTTGGGGGGCTTGGCGTAATGAAAATTCAGGATCGAGACGAGCGGGTTGAGGTTCTCGACCTTGGCGGACTCGTTGGCGATATTCTGGGCGATGAGATGCTTTTGTTTGAGTCCGGCGGCGGTTTCGGTCTCGGAGAGGACCTGGGCGATGCGGGCCTGCCAGTCGAGTGTGACGCCTCCGAAGTAGGGTTCGTTACAGATCTCGTAATAGAGGTTGTCGAAGTCCTTGAGTTCCTGAACAATCTTGCGGACCAGGTCTTCCTGGACCTTCTGAAGATCGGAGTGTTTGAGGGTATAGACCTCTTCGCGTTTGGTCTTGCCAATGCCGTTGACGTTGTTGGTCGCGTTCATGGGGCTGAGGTTCCACATGCTGTCCTCATAGAAGGGACAGAAAAGGACGAACTCGACCACGATGCCCCGGTTCGAAGCTTCCGTGACGAAGTCGCGCAGACGCTGGAAGTACTCGGGGTTCCACTGGGTCAGGTCGAACTTGTTGCCGCCTCCGGCGTACCCCGCTTCCGAGCTGCGCGCCCAGGGGCAGAGGAGTTTGCCCTCCAGGGGTGCCATCGTGTTGCGCTTGATGTTGAAATTTCCCGGCGCTTCGCAGTAGGCGCCACTGAAGGTCCGGGTGAGATTGAGGCCATCCTGTTCCAGCGTGGCCAGATATTTCTTGAAGTCGAAGTCGCGGTTGAGGACGGAGCCGTAGTGCTCGGTCGAGGTGATGAGGATGACCGGTCGGCTGCGCCAGAGGAAATAGTGCGCATTCTCGGGATGGAGTTGGAGGGGGTCACCCGCAAAAACGGCCCCGATTCCTCCTTGGAGAATGCAGAGGAAGAGAAGAGATCGAAAGAGGGGACGGAGACGGCAGGAAGAGAAGAAACGCTGGGCGAGAGATTGGGTGTCATTTGACGCGTTTGCAGAAACTTTGGACGATTCAGCCATGATTGACCTCTCCTTGGGCGCATGGGCATGCAATTTCAAGTCAGTCCCCGAATCGGGGATGTTCTCTTCTTCCAGGCGATTCATCTGAAAACCGCAGTTGGACATCCCAGCCCCGGCTTACCTTTCAGGCGGGCGAGACGCCCGCCCTCCCGGAAATGCCCATTTTCAGGGGGAGAAAGCGGTTCCCGGGAGCGCCCATCTCCCGATGGGCGTAGTCAAATCCCTCACCCAAAAGGTGAGGGAGCCAAAACCGTTTTCGCGCCATAACACGAGAACAAAAGACTCGTTTTCTGTCCTCAACTGCGGTTTTCAGGTTCATTCCTTAACAGACAGGCCGGACACTTCCGCATCCGGCCTGTCGAGAATAAACTTGGACGAGGGGACTTCCTTCAGTTCGTGGTCACTGTTGGCAGAGAGTCTGACGTCGGTTCGGCTTCCTTCATGATGGCTCGGATCTCGTTGGTATGTTGGGTCGCCTCCCGGGGATGTTCCGTCACAAAGGGGGTGAGCAGGACATAGACCTTGCTTTCGGTGTTCTGCGTGTTTTTGTTCGTGAAGACACGCCCCACCAGCGGGATATCGCTCAGCACGGGTGTCTTGCGGATGATTTCCTTCTGGGTATCGAGCGCGATGCCGCCCATGACCACCGTGGCGTTGTTGTTGACCGCCACCTCGGTCTCGTATTGCCGCTCCTGGATGTTGTCACCGGTGAGCAACTGGGAAGTCTTCATGAAGATGGTCATGACCACGGTGTCGGAGGTGTTGATATGGGGGGTGATTTCGAGGGTGATACCCACTTTGGTGGGTTTCAGGATATCCTGGACACCGCCCTGGGGCGTGGTGTTGGTCCCTTCCCGACGCATGATGTCGTCACCCGCGAAGATTCGTCCGACCTTGTTGTTGCTGATATAAACATCCGTCTTGGAGTGGAAACTCGAGTCCAGGTTTTTGTCGAGCAACTGGAGCAGAAGGGTCATGTTGACATCGGCGCCGATGATCCCTTTGCCGGCCGCGAGAGAATTCGTATAGGTACCGCCGTTGAAGAGAGTCCCGCCAGAGTTGAGAGTCTTGCCCACTCCATTGGAACCGAAGGAGTCGAAGATTTCCAGTCCGGACAGGACCTTGATGGCGCCGTCGAGGTCTTCAGAGGAGTAAAGACTGGGGTCGGGCGCCCAGCGCAATCCCAGTTGTTTGTTCTTTTCTTTCCGGATTTCCAGAACCCGGGCGGTCACCTGGACCTGAGGCTCGTTCCGGTCGAGATTTGAGATCAACTCTTCGATGACGGGAACATTGTGCGCGGCCGTGGTGACCAACAGGGCATTGGTGCGAACGTCCGGCACGAATCGAACCTGGCCGATCAGGTTGCTGACCTGCCGATCCTCGGTCTGGCGGGTATCGCTCCACCAGCCGCCGAAGAACAGATCGCGTGCGGCCGAGGTGGTCCGGAACGCCCCCGGTCCCTCCTCCGTTTCCGTCTGCTGGCCCCGGTTCTGTTGGGGCAGCTGGGCGCCTTGAACCGGTTTGCCGAAGAGCGCATTGAGTTCCGCGGCCAATTCGGCGGCGATGGCATGTTTGAGGGCGATAACGACCGTGTTGGCCAGTTCCGGGTTGGGATGGTCTATTTCCCGAACGACTTCATCAATGATGTCGTAGTTGGCCTTGTTGTTGGTGGTGGCGATGATGGAGTTGGTGTTGGGATCGGCCGAGAAGGTGACCTTTCCGGAAAGACGTCCGACAGCCGATTTTGTCTGCGCGTTGGGACGCCAGCGGTAACTGCTGTAAGAATCCTCATTGGTGTTGCGATCGCTGAAGATGTTGTTGAGGACTTTTTCCATCTCCGCCGCGTCCCCGTTTTTGATTTTGTAAATCCGGGGCAGAACGTCGGCCTTCTGAATCGGCTGGTCAATCTGAGCAATGAGGGACTCGATCAGTTCAAATTCCGAGGGGGGGGCCAGAACCATGATCGTATTGGTACGCCCGACCGGGACGAATTTTACTTCCTTGTCTGTGCTGAAATCATAACCACTGCGACCGCCCCCATACCCGTAGTCATAGTCGGAAAACCCGAAATCCGAGTAACGACGGCGGGGATTCAGGGACCCATAGAGTTCTCCGAGTTCCTCGGCGGTTTCCTGGGAATCCAGATATTTCAAGACGAAAGAACGGGTTTCACGCGGTTGGGACTTTTCCGTGTCCAGTTTGGCGACCAGTTCCTGGACGACCTTGTAGTTTTCATCCGAGCAGACGACGACCAACGCCTCGTCGGTTCCCGAGGGAATGACCTGAACTTTGTCTTTTTCCGATTTGGCTCGGCGGGCGGGAAAGAGTTCCATGATGGCGGCCGTCAGGTTGCGGACGTTGGCGTATTGCACGTCCAGGATGTGGATCTTGGCGTCCAGGGGTTTGTCGGCATCCAGCTGGCGAACCAGTTCCTGGACGATGGCGAAGTTCTCCTCGGATGCGGTGACGAGGAGGGTGTTGTTGATCCCCGCCGCGATCTGAACCCGGTCGCGTTCGGCCATGTTGGGTTTTGTACGGAAAAGGGGAGCCAGCGATTCCGCCACGTCGGCGGGTTTGGCTCGTTCCAGGGTGATGACGTGGAATTTCGACTCGAGGGGACGTTCGTTGTCAATTTCCACGACAAGTTGCTCGATGACCTTGAAATTTTCGTCCGAACACATGACGACGAGTTTGCTGTTGCCGGGCACGGCGCTGAACTCGACCCGGTCCTTTTCGGCCATATTCCGCCGGGCGCGGAACATGGGGGTGAGCGCCTGAACCGCTTCCGCCGGATCGATGCGCGAGAGGTTCATGATGTGGGGTTGGATCTCGAGCGGTTTGTCCTGGTCGAGTTGCTGGATGAGGGGTTCGATGATTTTGAGGTTCTCATCGGAACAGACGACAATCGCGGTATCCACGATTCCGGCGGGGAAGATGACTACGCGGTCTTTCTGCGCCTGGTTGGGTTTGACCGGGAAGAGACGGGTGATGGTTTCCGAGACAAGCGACGGATCGGCACGCAGAATTGTCACGATGTGGGGTTTGACGTCGGGAACTTCCTCTGCGTCCAGTTGCTTGACCAGATTCTCCACGACTTTGAAGTTTTCTTCGGAGGAGACGACAATCAGGCCGTTTTTCTGAGCCGTTGGGATGAGTTCAACCTTGTCTTTTTCGGCCAGATTCCGCTTTCCCGTAAAGAGTGGCATGATGGACGCGACCAGGTTGCTCACATCGGCTCGCTCGACCGCTACGACCCGAATGTCGCGTTCCTTGGGTTTTTCCTGGTCGAGCTGGGTGATGAGATTCTGGACGACTTTGAAGTTTTCTTCATTCGAGACAACGATGAGGGTGTTCTCGATCCCGGCGGGATAGACCTGGACGCGTTCCTTTTCCGCCTGATTGCGCTTGACGGGGAAGAGCGGGGTCAGGGTTTGCGCCAGAATGGCGGGATCGGCCCGGGTGACCTGTACGATGTGGTAATTGACCTCGCGCGGCTTCTCCGAGTCCAGTTTGGCGACCAGTTCCTGGATAATTTTGTAGTTCTCTTCGGACGAGACCACAATGAGACCGTCGAGTTGGGCCGAGGGGAAAAGTTGGACCTTGTCCCGGGCCGCCTGATTCGCTTTCACGGGAAAGATCTGGGAAAGGGACGCAATGAGCGTGGCGACATCGGCCCGCTCGATGGGGATCACCCGGATTTGCGTTTCGCGCGGTTTTTCCTGATCGAGTTCCTTGATGAGTTTCTGGACCATCTCGAAATTCTGTTTGGAAGCGACGACGATCAGGGTGCTCTCGATCCCGGCGGGGATGATTTGAACCTTGTCCCGTTCGGCCAGACTGGTCCGGCGGCTGGCCAGGATGGGAGTGAGTGTGGCCGCAACAGTTGCCGGGTCGGCGCGCTCCAGTTTGACGAAGTTGACATCCACTTCGCGCGGTTGTTCCTGGTCGAGCTTCTCCGCGAGAGTCTTGACCCGCTGGAAGTTCTCCTCGGAAGAGATCACCATCAGGCCGTCGAGCTGCGGGGTCGGAAACATGAGAATGCGGTCCCGTTCGTTGATACGGACGCCACCCGTACCCGGGGCGCTGCTCCCTGCCATCATCTCGCGGTAGAACATGGGACGCAGGGTTTCAATGAGTTGATAGACGTTGGCTTTCTGGATGGGGATGTTTCGGGCCTGGATCTTCTGGGGATCTTCGGTGTCCAACTGTTTGATCAGTTCCTGAATGGCCGCCAGGTTCTCTTTCGAACAAACCACAATGAGCGTGTCGGGACGGTTGCTGGGAATGAACTGGACGCGATCTTTGGGCGCGATGTTCTTACCCGTCGCGGGGAAAAGCGGGGTGAGAATGGGGATGATTTCGCCCACCTGAGTCAGTTCGAGTTTGACGAAGTGAGGTTCGACTTCTTTCGTTTTTTCCGTGTCGAGTTTGGTGATGATGTCCTGGATGACGGTGAAGTTCTCGTCTGAGGCCACCACGATCAGGGATTTGGGGATGCCGGTGGGGATCACCTGAACATTGTCTTTCTGGGCCTGATTCCGTCGCCAGGGGGTATAGGGGAAAAGCGCCGTGACTGTCTGAATGATATCGCTTTCCTCGGCAATCTGGAGTTGGACCATATGGATCTTGGTGGTCTTGGGAGTTTCCTGATCGAGTTGCTTGATGAGCTGCTGGATGGCTTCGAAGTTTTCCTTCGAGGCCACGACAATGAAAGACTTGGGAACGCCGGTATTGATAATCAGAACTCGTTCTTTGGGTCCGGCGTTGCGTCGGAAACCGTAAAGTTGCCGAATGGTTTCCGCCACATCGTCCGAGTCGGCCCGTTCGAGGTTGACGATGTGGGGCTCCGTCTCCGCCGGACGCTCAGTGTCGAATTCCGAAATGACCTGTTTGACTTTCTCGAAATTGGCGTCCGAGCAGACAAAAATCAGGGTGCCGGGAGTTCCGGGATCTACGATCGTGATGCGTTCCTTCTCGGAGGTGTTCTTGGTGGGGGGAAAGAGTTGACCGATCAGTTCCTGAATGTGATCCTTTGACGCCCGTTGCAGTTGGACGGTGTGACGGGTCAGTTCTGTGGGTTTGAGCGAATCGAGCTGTTTGAGCGTGTCGCGGACGAGTTGGAACTTCGCTTCATTGGCGAAGATCAGTAGGCTTTTCTCGATACCCGTGGGCATGATGATGACCCGTTCCTTCTCGGGCATTCCGGGCCGGAAGGGGTAGAGGGCTTGCGCGGCCTGGGCGAGCTCGCGCACGTCCGCCCGTTCGATTTCGATAATATGGACCTGGGCGTCCTTGGGCTTTTCAACGTCGAGGATCTTGACCAGATCCAGGATTTGCTGGGTATCTTCGGGCTCCGCGGCCATCAGGATCGAGTTGGTGCGGGGCAGCGGAGTCAGGACGATGTTGCCCGGCCCTTTGGCTTTGCGCCGTCCGGAAGTGTCCGGCGCTCCGCCCGCCGCCGCGGCTGCTGTGCGCAGGTTCTGGATGAAACTGAGCACCGCGTTGCAGACTTCGTCCGCTTCGGCATAGGTCAGGGGAATGGTCTGGACCTTCAGGTTGTCGAATCCCGTAATGTCGAATTCCTTCAGAATGCGTTCGAATTGTTCGAGGTTGCGGACGGTGTCCACGATGACGAGTTTGTTGGTGTGATCGTCTGCCGAGATGGACCCGAACTTGGTGAGCAGCGGTTCGATCTGGGTTTTCATGGCCGAGGCATTGACGGCACGCAGGGTGACGATCTGGCGGGCAATGCGGGCCTTGTGCGGACGCAGGTCGTCGGGCAGGGGGCCTTGAACGGTGGCGATGTCCTGTTGCTTGATTTCGGCGGCGGGGATGATCTGAACTTTGTCGGGTGATTCGATGACCGCGACGCCTTCGAGCAGGAGGGCTTCGTAAACAAGCTCAATGGCTTCGTCCTCGGTGACGGGTTTCGGGACCATGACCGAGATGGCCGGAGTGGCGGCCTTGTTCAGAAAGACCGGTTTCTGGGTCTTGTTGGCAATCAGTTGAACGATCAGGTCCATCTGGACGTTTTTCAGGTTCAGATTGATCTTCTTGTCTTTTTCGGCGGGAGGAGTGGTCGCCTTGTTGTCCGGTTGTCCCTCGGGTTTTTTATTTTCCGCCGGGGCGTCGGGCTTTTTGTTATCGGTCGGGGCTTCCGGTTTCTTGCCATCCATCTGGGCTTCCGGTGTTTTATTCTCTTTGGGGGCTTCTGTGGGTTTCTTGTCGGACGGATTGCTGTTCGTCTGGGTCTGGCTGGTCGGGAGTGTCTGTGCCATCGAGAGGGGTTTGGGCTGTGTGACAGAGACTTCGGTGGCGGAGGTGGGCTGGGCCTTTTCGGCTGTCGGTTTGGAGGGTTCCTGAGGCTTCTCGTCTTTCCCGGGCGCCTTTTCCGCCGGTTGAGGCGAAGAAGCGGGAGGGGCGGGTGTTTTAGCCGCTTCCTGCGAGGAGGTTGTCTTCTGGGCGTCGTTTTTGACGGCTTCTGCGGCGGGAGGAGGAGTGCCCCCCTCCGGAGCGGCTTTCTCATTCCCTTGCGGGGCCGGTTGAGGATCGGCAGAAAGAACGGGCAAGGCCGTCAAAACCTGGAGTATGAGCAGGAGGGTGAGACTGGTCAAGAGAACGGGAGAAAAGGGATCGCGGGCCTGGCGTGTCAGGCCTCTTTGTTGGGGGAGGGACCGGCGGCTCTGGGATTCCTGGATTCTCGGCTCTGTCTTATACATTCTGAACTCTCTCTTTCGTGTTGTCTGGTTCCTGGTTGCTCTGATGACCAAAAGTGGGACACGAGTCCCGGGAAAAGCGATCTAGTTTCTGATTCTGAGTGTTGCGATCATACGCGCCTTATGTTTCGATTGCCTCATTTTTCTTCACGCCCCCCCCTTGGCTTTACTCTCACTCGGGAATCACCGTCTGGAGCGCTTTCCGCGTCGGCTGGGGTTTCCTCCCTGCTGGGACTGTCCCGGATTGCCGGGTTGCGGGGTCGGTTGATCCGGGGCGTTTTGAACCTCGGCCCCCTTGTCGGATGCCGGCGGGGTCGCACCCGGCTGTCCCGGTTGAGCGGGTTGTGGGGGTGTTGCCTCGGCGGCTGGCTGGTCCGGGGTTTGGGGAGATCCCTCCGCCTTGGGAGGTTCCTGGGGCGGCGGGGGCGTCTCGGGCCAATTGGCCGGGGGAACCAGGGGCAATTCATTGGTGTTCCCCTCTTTGTTTCGGATGAAGACCTTGTCGAGGGTAATCCGGGTGACTTCCCAATCGCCGATTTTGTCTCCGATTCGGTGGAGTTCATTGTTGAGAAGCGCCGTGTCTCCAAAAATCCCCGTACAGGCGGGCATCGGCGGGGGCTGAGGGGGCCAGGTACTGGGCTTGGCGAGTTGGACTTTCGCCACATCCTCGTTCCGTTTCAGAATGACGTCTTCCGCTCCGATCTTTTCGACTTTCCAGCCGTCTATTTCCTCCCCGACTTTCTTGAACTGGTTGTTGAGGATCACCCGATCCCCCAGAATCCCGCTACATTCGGGGAGCATGGGAGGGGGAGGAGCGGGCGAGAAGAGCCCCTTTTTTGTGATATAAGCCAGGGGATCTTCCGGCTGGGCGGGTTTGGGCGTTGGAGTCGGTGTGGGTTGGGGGGACGGTGTGGGGGAGGGGGTGGCTTCCCCTTTTTTTTGAAAAGAACTGATCTGCCCCCGGATTTCGGTGGTCTGACGCTGGGTACGGATCATGCTGAGGCCCTGCCAGGCGATGAGGGCTATCAACACGAGGGTGATGGCCAGGTACAGGCGGCCGAGGGTGACCGTCGAGTTGGCGCTCATGAGGGGGTTCCTTCAAACAGATAGGTGTAGAGTTCGATCAGGATGCGCAATTTGCCCTGATTGCCCGAGTCGGCTTTGATGTCAATACTGGTGATGACAATGGGAAATCCGCTCTCGCGCAGGGCCTTGAGAAAATTGACCAGACCGGCCTGATTGGTGTCGGCGGTGACGCGATAGGCGGCGGTTCCGCCTCCCTTGCCCGAGGCGCCTGCGGTCCGCGAGGAGGTGCGCTGGGGCAGGAGAGAACTGACGATGACCCCGTTTTTCTTGGCCGTTTCTTCGAACGTCTGGATGAATTGCTGGCGCTGCTGGTCGAGTGAGCCTTTCTGGATCTTGACGTTGAGTTTCTGCTCCGCCTCGCCGATCTGTTTCTCGAGGGCGGTCAGGGCGTTGACGTTGCCCTTGACGCTGTCGTACTTGATGCGCGCTTCCTCATTGAGCGATCGGGCCTCGATCCATCTCTCGCGCAATGGCTTGAGCACGAAGAGCGCGACGGCCAGGAGCGCGACGACCAGAACGCAGGTTTTCACATAGAGCATTTCACGGGTCGAGAGGGTCATTTTGTCTTCCTCGCAGAACTGGCGCCACTGGCATTCTTCACCGAGCACTTGATGCGGAAGGCGACCGGTCCATTGGGTTGCGAGCGGCCCATTCGTTCGGTTTTGGCCTTGGTGAGCAGGGGACTGGCGTTGATCTTTTTGGCGATCTCTTCGGTTGCGGCGAACGAGGCGGCCTGGCCGGTGAAGATGATTTCCCCTTTCTTGTCTATGCGCAGGGTGGAAAGCAGGACTCCGTCCGGCAAGGCCTGCGTGATGTCCACCAGGATATCGAGGTGGGCGGTTCTCTCTTTCTCGAACCGGCGCAGGATCTCGCGGTTGCTTTCGCCGGTCTTGATCTGGTTGACAATCTCCTGGCTGATGTCAATGGATTGAAAAAGCCGGGTTTCGGCCTGCATGGCCGCATAGGACAGATAGAAGAGAAAGGTGAAAAGCGCCACGTTCAGGGGAACGGCAAACCAGGTACTTTTCAGAAAGGCGAACTTTTCGGTCCAGGGCGCGGTGGGAGGCCGAAAATCGAGCAGATTGACGGTCTGTGTGTTCGAAAGCGCCTGCTGGAGCAGCAATCCCATCAGGGGAATGGGGATTTGGGCGAATTCGCTTTTGCGTGTTTCCGACGCAAAAGCGAAACCTCGGGGCGGTTGAGGGGGAGCGAACTCGCGCACCTCCTCGAAATTGCGCAGGTGACTCATGGCGTAGTTCCGGTCTTCTTCGGAACCACAGACCAGGACCGGATTGAGTGCGTTGTTGGCTTTGCGTTTGGCCAGATTGACCGCCAGGGTGGCGAAACGCTGGCCGTTGGCGTTTTCACCGGGAGAGGGGATCCACTGGCAGCGGTTGACGCGCCCTTTGACGTATTCGACCAGCGTACTGCCGCCCGGCTCGACCAGCACGAGCAGGTAGTCCTCAAGGGCGGGAAAATCGGAACATTGGCTGGCCCAGAGGCCCGCAGTCAGAGAAGACACGGTGGCGAACACCGGCTGAATCTTGCAGGCGCGGAAAGCGGCTTCGACGGGGCGGATGACTTCCTCTTTGCACAGAACCAGAAACGCCTTGCGCTGGTCCGAGTCGGCTTCCGCCGGGTGGAGACGGTAGGACCAGATGATTTGTCCGCCCCGCAGCAGGGCCTGCTGGCGTTCGACCTGCATCTGCAGCAAACGAAGCGTGTCGGCTTTCCCGGCCGGGGGAACTTCGACCGGTCGGGTGAGACTCCACGAGGGGTGGATGCTGAAGACCCCGTGGGTGGCATGAGGGCCCTGGGCCTGCAGGATGTTCAGAAATTCCGCGATTTCCCCTGTGAGCGTGGAGAGATCGGCAGCGGGCGGTTCGCTCCATTTCTTTTCGGTCCAGTGCTCGAAAACCACGGCGCCCCGGGGGCCGGTCGTGGCTTTGGCGCCTTGGAGGCCGTCGGGTCCGATGTTCAGGGCGATGCAGTGTCTCTTGGCCATCTGTCCTTGCCTTGCCAGTCCTTGAAAAATCACGGACTGGAGTTTTTTTCGTGGGGACGCCATTCCGGGCGTCCCCGACGGGATCTCGAGGTGTTTCTCCTAGTACTCGTGCCAGTAAATGGGCCGCACCGTGCCGTTGTTGCGTTCGAGGATGGCGATCACGGTTCGAGTGGCCTTTACCCCCTCGATGCGCGCCTCGGATTGGGCCCGAAACTGGTGGGAACGCACCGTCAGGAGGTTTGAGAGCGCAATGAAGGTCTCCTGACTGATCTCGGGGAGATCGAGCAGTTCCGCGATATTCGCAAAGGGCTGACTGGTCTCTTCGCGGCGATCCACTATCGCTTGGGCCCTATTCTTATCCATTCCCGGCAAGGCCGCAAGCACTTCCACGGGGGCGGTGTTGATATTGATCCGGCCCTCAATGACTTTTTTATCGGTAATGGTACAATAATCAATGATTTCTCCCAACCGCTGGGCGGAAAATTTGCGCGCGCCGGAGGAGCCGTCTGCGGGCGCAGAATCCGGGGTATTACGGTTGCCCGGGCGAGGTTGTTTCCCGCTGTCCTGCTTGCCTCCGCCATCGGGCGGAGGGGGAGTGTTTTTCCCCGGTTTTCCGGCATTCTCCGGCGGCGGGGGAGTGTCTTTCCCCGGTTTTCCGGCATTCTCCGGCGGGGGGGGGGGATTCTTGCCTCCGTTTTGTCCCTTGTTTCCTGCGTCGGGAGAAGAAGCGGATTGGGGGAGGGTTGCGGGAACCAGAAGCAGATCGCCCAGATTCTTGAACGGCTTTTGCTTGCGATAAGCCACAATGGCCTGAGCTTCGTCCTGTTTCAGTCCGGAAATGCCGCTGGTGAGCTGGTTTTCATCGGCGTTGGCGATATTGACGCGTGGTTTCCCGTCCTGCGAGGTGTTGGGTTCCGAGGAGTAGATTGTCACCCATCTCTGGAGCCCCTGAGGCGGAAGAGCCTCCTGCTCTGGAAGGTTGGTTGAACCGGAGTTGTTGCCCGCCTTGGCCGCCGGTGTATTGACCGCGGGAAGATTGGATCGGTTGTTTGTACTGTCAGAAACGGTGGCAGTGGGTAACAGGCCTCCGTTACTGCCGTAAAAGACTTCGGGGGTGAAGCCTCGCACCAGCAAGAGTTCGTCGAGCGAGGTCAGGGGGGCGTTTTTGCACGGATAGGGCTTGGGCAGGGAACTGTAGTAATCGTTTTCAGCGCCATTCGATCCGGTGGGGTTGCTGTCGCTGTCTTGCCAGTCGAGCAGGGCATCCACCCGGTTTTCATTCATTCCTTCGAGCGCTTCGAGCATTTCGCGGGTGGCGGTGTGGAGGTTGAGTTTACCCGCCTCATCTTCCAGACCGTACAGGTACGGGTCACCTTCGATGTCGGGATTGGGGCACAGAAGCGAAAAGGTTCCGCCGCCGATTTCGTAGTTGGCAAAGGCGGTTTCGTCATTGGCCCAGGTTTCGGTCAGGGAATCGAGCGGTTCCTGGTCGGCGAGGAGTTCGGCCTTGGCCCGTTCGATCCCGGCTGTGGCAATGTTGTGCAGACGGCTGGTTTCGCTGTAGTTGCTCGCCAGTCGGAGGTGGGTCCGGGTGAGAAAGGCCAGATTGCCCAGCATGATGGTGAGAATGGCCACCGTCCAGAGAACCACCACCAGCAGGGCCGCCCTGTGTCGAGAGGGCCGGAAGGGACAAACGGAACTGAGCATCCACAAATAAGAATTGGAAGCGGATACGAGTTTCATCATCGGTTTTCACCTCCAGAGGGAGGGGGCCCACCGGGACGAGGTCCATTGGGTGGCTGCGGACCGCCTTGCGGGGGAGGTCCCCCCTGACCGCCTTGAGGAGGAGGATTCTGACCGTTTTCAGTTTTTTCCGGGGTCTTCTCGCTGTTTCCCGATTCCTTGTCAGGTGGGGAAGCCAGGTTCAATGAGATAAGTTTTGTGAGCACGACCGGGTTGCTCACCCCCTGGGGATCGGCCATCACGAGCGTGATTTCAGCAGCCAGAGGGAGGGTCGGTTTGTTGTTCCATTCGGCCACCCACTCCGTTCCGTCAAAATACACAACATCGAAGCTGACCACGTTGGGCGCCAGTTCGACCATTTGGGAGGACTGCGTCTGGGATTCCTGGGCGTCCTGTGTCGCGAGGGACTGGGTTGTACTGCTCGCGTCCGCGAAATTTCCCGTGGGGACCAGGTTGCGCAACATGACGAGTGTGGGCAATTCGGTGGAGGTGGGCGGGGTCAGAAAGAAACGCAATTCACACAGATCGGCACGGTTGTGGGTACCGAGACCATGAATCTGGCCCGTCGAGACGAATTGAAGGCTGTCGGATTGCAGCGAGGGTTCCTGCTCGGTATTGTTTGCCTTCAATTCCGGGCTGGTCGTCCGGAAGTCGAGGGGTTTTCCGGGGGGGAACAAGAGGTCCACCAGAGTTTCGGTGGTTTCCGCGGAGACATTGCCGGAAGAAGGGCGATTCGTTCCTGAAGCGTCAGACGAAGAACTCTCCGGAGTCGAGGTTTTCTGTTGGTCTCTGGAAGAGGTGGACGTTGAGGGGCCCGCCGCTGTTTCGGGCGGTTCGGTGTCCTCTCCCTTGAAGGTAATACCGGACTTGGAATCGGGCGGCAGGGCGCAACGCAGGTGTTGCTCGAGGAGCGAGAATGCGGCGCGCGCGTATTGGTAGTTGAAGGAAACGTTTCGGCTGCGGTTCCAGGTTTTCGAAGCGGCCAGATAAACGGAATAGGTGGCGCCCAGGATAAGCGAAGCGATGAGTGTGGCCAAGAGAATCTCGATGAGCGTGAAGGCTCGCGTCGGTCCACGGCGGAAAATCGGGGGGACTGGGAATGTTCGCCTCATGGATTTGATGCCTTGGCGTTCGGGTTTTCCGTCGCGGTCAACAGAGTCGCCGTTTCGTAACTTCTGGGACCGAGCGAATCGGCCCAGGTAATGCCCACGGTCAGGAGAAACAGGTCTTCAATCTCGGTTCCCTGAATTTCATAGGTCCAGGCGAAGCCGGTGTTGTCTTCTTCGAACTGTCCCGCCTGGGATTCTTCCTGCCACGCGCCCGAGTAACGGATTTCCTCGATGAGGTTCTGGGCCAGAATGGTGGCGCGGGTCATGTCTTCCGCGTACTTTTCGGATCGTACGTGGTCGTTGATACTCTGGATCGAGCCGACGATGACGATGCTGAAAATAGCCAACGCCAGCAACACTTCAATGAGCGTGAAACCCACGGTTCGATCCGACACGCGAGAGCAGCGGGAGAAAGGGCGGAGGGCTCTGGGAAAACCATCATACATCGTCTTTCTCCCTCACCGCCTGGGACCGCCGGAAGGGGCGGCGCCATTCGGGGATCTGGAACCGGGTGAGTTATTGGAGCCTCCTCCCGCATTGTTTCCCGAGCTTCGGGTGAGTCGGTCTCTCAGAGTGCTGGCTTTCGTCTCCGCGGCCCCGAGTCCCGGAATCTGGCTGTTCTCCTGCAATGCCGGGCTGGAAGAAGTATCGAGTCCCTCCGGCGCCAGAACAGCGCTCCCCTCCGTTTCCTCGGCCTGATCCTGATCTGTTTCAATGACCGGATTCTCGACCAGCCGCACGGCGGACGTGAGGCCCGAGATGGTCACGCCGAGGGTCCGGCCGGCACAGGTCAGGACGAAGCGGGATGT
Source organism: Candidatus Sumerlaeota bacterium (assembly GCA_035353095.1). Lineage (GTDB taxonomy): Bacteria > Sumerlaeota > Sumerlaeia > UBA8349 > UBA8349 > DAOPYU01. The sequence goes on from DAOPYU010000017.1 coordinate 17,666, forward strand.
ATCGGCGGTTCCGTCGCGCCGGAACTCGATATAGGGATCTTCCTCATTGGTTTCGGAGGTTTCGCTGGCTGTTTCCTCCTCGGGTTCCGTTTCATTGGTTCCGTCCGACTCAATGACCAGGTCGGCGAATGTGACGCCGTCGGGCAGGGTGTAGAAGGAGAAACCGGACGCCTCGTAAAGCGTATAGACCCCCGGTTCTTCCCGCGGAAACCGTTCGAATGCGATAGCGCACTGACCGGCAGTCGGATCGAAATAGAGACGGTACGCCGCCGACTCGAACACGGCCATGCTGTTACACAACTGCATCATGTCCGTGAGGTGCCGGGCGGCGTCGCGCAGTTTGTGATCGTCCGAGTTACTGAGAAAGAGCGGGATCGCCACGCCGGCGGACATGATCGCCACAATGGCGAGCGCCACAAGTAACTCAATGAGCGTGAAGGCCCCGCGGGTGGGCCTGCGCACGGTTATTTCGCTCCCTTTGTCGAAGCGGCGGTTCCTGCTTCGCTGGGAGCGGCTTCCCAGTTGCCGATGTCGGCGTTTTCGCCTTCGCCACCTTCCTGCTTGTCCAGGCCGTAGGTAACGACGTCGAAGGAGTCCACATTGTTCTGACCGGGGTTCAGATAGACGTAGGGTTCGCCCCAGGGATCGATCGGGAGGCGTTTGAGATAGGGGCCTTTCCAGCGGGTCGAGTCGTCGGAATCGGGCGCGGTGACGAGCGCATTGAGTCCCTCTTCCTCATCCGGGTAACGCATCATGTCGAGTTTGAAGGCTTCCAGGCCGGTTTCAATCACGTTGATGTCGCCCAGGGCGCGCTTCTTGCGGGCTTCGCCCGGCTGGTCGCGCATGAAGAGCATGGCGGCGGTGGCCAAGGTGGCGATGATGACGAGCACCACCAGCACTTCAATCAGGGTGAAACCTCGCTGTTGTTTCCGTTGCATCATTTGACCGTTCTCCTTTTCGATTCTATTTCTTGTGATTACCGCAGTTTTCCGGATGTGACACTTTGATCTATCCAATCATCTGGTTCATCTTGAACATCGGCAGAAGCATGGCCATGGCGATGAAACCGACCAGGGCCGCCATGCCCAGAATCATCATCGGGGTCAACATGCTCAACAACACTTTGATGGTGTTGCGGGTTTCCATTTCATAGACTCCCGCGACCTTTTCGAGCATTTTGTCCAGATGGCCCGATTCCTCTCCGGCGGAAATCATGTACCGCACCATTTCGGGGAACAGGGGCTCGTCGCGCATGCCGCGCGCCAGGCCGTTGCCGGTGCGTACGTGCTCCTGAATGCGGCTCACCGCTTCGTTCATGACATAACTGCCCAGAACCCGCTTGACCACGTCGAGGGCTTCCATGAGCGGAACCCCCCCGTTGAGCAATGCGCTGAGCGACCGGGCGAAGCGGGCGATGGAGGAACGGCGTACCAGACGCCCGAAGAGGGGGAGGTGGATCTTGACCTGATCCAGAATCCGTTCCCCCTGGACCGAATTCTTGAGCCACACACCCAGGACGACCAGCAACGCCACAACCCCCAGGCAATGGGGAATGTGACTGGTGACAAATCCGCTCATCCCCAGGAGAATCTTGGTCGGAGTGGGAAGCGCCGATTCCATGCCGACGTACATGGTCGCCATTTTGGGAACCGCCGTCGCCAACAGGAAGATGACGATTCCCACGGCGAGGATGAGCAGGATGATGGGATAAATCATGGCCGAGACGATTTCACTGCGGACCTCGTGGTCGCGTTCGGCGAAGTCCGCCAGGTCTTCGAGTACCGGCCCGAGAATCCCCCCCGTTTCCCCCACGCGCACCATGGCGACCATCATGTCGGAAAACGCTTTGGGGTGGCGGGCCATCGCATGGGAGAGCGCCTGACCGTCCATGACGTTGTTATGGATGTCGGTCATGATGGTCTTGAAGGATCGGCTTTCGACCTGGGTTGAGAGCGCTTTGAGGCACTCGGCCAGCGGGATGCCAGCCGAGACGAGTGTGGCGAGACGGCGCAGCATCAGCACCATTTCGGACAGCGACACCGACCCGGTCGAGCCGGAAGCGAGTGTCTGGGTCGAGACATCGGCAGTGGCGTCTTCGACTATTTCGGTGACAAAGAAACCCTGTTTGGCCAGTTCGTCCTGAGCGGCATTGCGCGAAGCGGCGCTCAACGCGCCCTGGGCGCGTTTGCCGCTTTTATCCAGGGCTTTGTATGCAAATACCGGCATAAAGAAAACCGGACCTCTCTTTAACAAAATTACGGGACGCCAGCCTTGGAAGGTTGCCGGCGTCCCGCCGACTGCTCAGGAGGCGCGCTTTCGCCCCTCCTCTGAAAAGACGCCCGACCCACACTGGGAGCGTCTGCTTTTTACCATCGCCGGGACGCGCACACACAACACCCCCCTCACAGCCAACAGAATACAGAAATCGTCTTCTGCGGGCATGGGTGTGGACAGACTACCACGAACCGGCTGAAAATCAAATCCCGATTTACGACTTCGAGCCTGCGCCCGATCGGAGTTACGGGAAAGGACCGGATGACGATCAGTCCTCGAAACTGTCCAATTGCGTTGTGCGCAACACATCGTCGAAAGAGGCGACGCCTTTGCAGATCTTCTCCCATCCCTCTTCGCGCATGGTGTGCATTTTGTTGCGGGCCATCTTTTTGATGGTGATACTGGACTCGCGGTTCAGGATGGCCCGCTGCAAGTCGTCGTTCATCATCAGAAGTTCCGACACCGCCACCCGGCCCGCGTACCCGCGGTTGCGGCACGCTTCACATCCCACGGCCTTGTAGAAAGTGATCCCCTCCGCGTCTTTGGGGGTCTTTCCAAACTGGTTCAAGAGAGAGGAGTCGGGCGTGAAGGCTTCTTTACAGGCGGGGCACAGGCGGCGCACTAGGCGCTGGGCCACCACCCCCTGAAGCGACGAGGCGATCAGGAAGGGCTCGACCCCCATGTCAATCAGGCGGGTGA
>DAOPYU010000018.1:0-20439 GCA_035353095.1 Candidatus Sumerlaeota bacterium
GTTGGGAAACTGCTCATCATATGTGTGGCGCAACCGCCCTGCGCCCCTCCGGGGCAACCCGTTTGGTTGCGGTTCCGTTGCGCCAGGTTCATCTGTGTCATCTGCGGATTCCTGGGGTTCGCGCGTTTTGTGGAATAAAGAAACCGCTCCTCCCGTTTTTCAGGAGGAGCGGTCGAGTCTGTTGAAGGAATGCTACCGCGCGTTTTATCCCTGCCGGATCACCACGTTCTTCACATAGAGCGTGCCGGTGGTGTTCTTGCTGTCGCGGATCGAGAGGGTGTTCAACACCGGGGTGCGGGTGCCCATGCGGACGCCCTCGGCCACCAACTGGTCGTCCACGTACCCGTCCACCAGCCCTTCGCCCAGATCCACAACGTACTTGATGTGCGCCCACTGGCCCATCGCATAGTCGGCCGGCTGGGTGAAGACGCGCAGGTGCGCGGGCTTCGAGGGATCGGTACACTGCACGACCGTGTGGACCGAGCGGCGGAAGTCCTTGTCCGCCTCGACGTAGAGTCCGAGCAGGTGTTTGTTCTTCTCGTCGCACCGGATGTCGTACTCGATGACGAGGTTGCCGCGCACTTCCTTGAAGTGGCAGGAGAACGAAGTCCCGGCGGTTTCGCCGGTCTTCTGGAACAGGAGACATTTCTCGCCCGAGCCGTCCGGATCCTCGGCGACCGTGAGGGCGGCGTCCGCGACCGGTTCCCCCTGCCATCCGGAGGGGATCTGGCCCACTGGGTCCGAGGCGAAATCCTGAGCAAAGAGGACGCCAGGCGCCAGCGGCTGGGCGGGCTGGTCGAGTTTGATCGTCGGGGCTGTGGCTTCCGGGGCCGCCGTCTGGACGGATGACACACCGAAGTCCAGACCGTCGTCCATCAGGGGGTTGACGCCCATCGCGAAGGAGGGGGTTTCCGGGAAGGCGGAGGGCGTTTCAGCGAAGGGGGACTCGAAACTGCCGCTGTAGAGTTCGCTGGGCAGAGCCTGCGTCGGCGCCGTGTCGGGCGAAGACGACTCCTCTTCCGGGGCGATGTTGAAGGTCAGGTCGCCCAGGGAAAGGGAGTCTTCGGCCGAGGCGGCGGGAGCCTCCGTCGGAGCGGGCTTTTCTTTCTTTTCTTCCACCGTACCGAAACTGCCGAAGTCAAGCGAGAGCGGTTCGTGTTCTTCCGGGGCCTCCTCTTCTTCCTCGACCGGGGCCGTGGCTTTACTCTCGGCAACCGCGTCGTGGAAGCTGAAGGCCAGGTCGTCGTCGAGCGACACCGAGGGAGTCGGCTGGTCGTCGGTGGGGAAGACCGACGCGGTGATGGCGCCCTGGGTATCAAGGTCTCCGGAGGAGGAGGAGCCGCCGCCGAAGTCGAAGGTGAAGCCCATGTCATCGCCGCCACCCACCGCCGGAGCCATCTCGGGCATCGGCGCGGAGCCGTCGCCCCCCCCGGTCGCGGGGGTTTCGTCAAAGCCGAAGAACCCGAAATCCTGACCGTCGGACTTGCCCGGTTCTTCCTTCTCCGAATCGCCCGCGCCGAAGTCGAACCCGAAGGAATCGCCCGCACCCGAGGTCTCTTCCGTGGCCGCGAAACTGAACCCGGCCGGCTCGGACTCCTCGGGCGTTTCTTTACTGCTGTCGGCAAAGTCGAACCCCACGGACTCGGATCCCGATTCCTCTTTTTCTTCCGTTCCAAAACCGAAGTCCAGACTCATTCCCCCATCGTCGGACGCGGGTTTTGAAGGACTTCCATCCAGCGAAAGCGGTTCGGCGTCCATTTCGGGGAAGAGGCTCGATTCGTCCTCCACCGGTTTCTGTGCGGATTTTGCCGGTTTTTCGGGAATCATGAAATCCGCCACGCTGGTGTCGGTCTGGTCGAGCAGGCCCAGTTCATCCCCGCCGGGAAAGTCCAGGGCGCCTGCGTCCATACCGGCGCTTCCGAGCGCGGCTCCGCCCATGCCCGCCGGTTCGCGCAACGCCGGTCCGCGCCCGCCGCCCTGCTGCATCTGGAGCATCAGGGACTGGTAGCGCTTGCGGTTGCTCTGGAAGACCAGGAACAGCAGGACGGCCAGCACGACAAACCCCGCCCCGCCGATCATGAGGTACAGGTTCGTGTTTCCGGACGAAGCCGGAGCCGCCGCGCCCCCGCCCGAACCGGACCGGACCGCGATGGTCGCCTGGAGTTTCTTGATTTCGGTCGAGGCTTCGCGCGTCATGGCCGGATTGTCCACCGCGGCCTTGCTGGCCACGGCGAGCCACAGGGTCAGCGCTTCATCGTAATTGTCGCCCTTGCTGGCCTCTTCCGCCTTGACTTTCAGGGCGATGAGGTCCTTTTCCTGACTTTCCTTGAGCGCCTGGTTCACTCTCTCGATCGGATTCTGGCTCTCGACCTTCTGTTCGAGCGACTTGAATTCCGCGCCCAGATTGGCGGCCTGCGCGACCTTTTCATCGAGTTTTTCCAGGCTCTTCTTCTGCTCCTCGGTCATCTTGGTGACATCCTGCTTGATCGCGATGATGCTCTCGACCGATTGGAGGCTCATGCGGTTGGCGCGCCACTTGACGACCGTGTCGAGCACCTTCTGCTGCTGCTCGGGTGTCAGGTTGTTCAAGTCGATATTCTTGAGCGTGTTGTCCACCATCTCCTTGGTTTTCTGTTCGTCGGGCTGGGCGGTGGCCGCCGTGCCGATCTCCGCACTCGCGGAAACGTCCTGGACCGAGGCGAAAGCGTAGTCTTCGTTGATAATCATGACCTGCTTCATGCGCGCCGCTTCGCTCTGCGAGCCGAACCGCCCCACCATCACGCGCACCTCGCCGTCCTCTTTCACAAGCATGGGCATGTAACCCTTGACTTTGAGTTCACGCACGAGGGCCGTGGCGAAGGCGATGTCGGTGCCCCGGTAGAGCTGGACGCTGTAAACACCCCCCGAGGACGCGCGGGCGGCCGATTGGGTCCGGGCGACGGGCACGGTGGCCTGCGCCACCTGAATGTCGCTGAAATAGACGTCGTTCTGGCTCTGGCCGAATCCGGCGGTCCCGGCGGCGAAGGACGAGTCCTGCGCGCTCACGACCGGCTTGCCCGCCAGACTCACGGCCAGGTCGGGGCCGTTGAGCGAAAAAGCGAAGTCCACCGCCTTATCGGGGGTCCCCTTCTCGAGGGTGGCCACTCCCAGCTGGTCCAGTTTGACGGGCTGGGAGGCCAGTTGGGAGGTCTGACCCTTCTCGACTTTCTGAAGCTGGACCGAGCGGCTGCCCTGGCCCACCTTCAGCACCGCGCGGTAGTGGTTCTGCCGGTCGGTCCAGCGGCCCACCAAGGCCAGCTCGCCCGAGGCCGGTTTCATCCAGAAGCGGGTGCGCACCTCGTAATTGTCCCACCCGTGTGAGTCGGGGGTGTTGATGACGGCGTAGGAGTACCCGTCGGCCTGCACGACCTGATCTTTGCCGTTGCCCGAGGCCAGCCAGCCGTCGTGCTGGGTCCAGTACCCCGGATCGGTGGTGTCGAACTGCCATCCGTCGCTGGGACGGCCTTCCGGGCCGCTGAACGAGTGGGAGTACAGAGTGGCATTCGCGCGCGCTGTCGAGAAACACACAACCAGCAGGAGCAGCGTGAGAAAGCGGATACGCAAGGACATGTAAACGCCTCTTTCCATAGAAGATAGAATGGTCATTGCCGCCGGGCAACGGATGGGTCTGGAGCCGGGAAACGTTCAGGAGAGGAGGTCCGGGACACAGGAGAAGCCGGGCGCGCGACACCACGCCGCAGCTACGTTTCGCAGCTCAACAATTGGGACAAAAGCAGATGCGAATGTCAAGTGAAAAGGGGGAAACGGGAAACGCGGAATTGGAACGCGGGGCGGGGGACAACGGGGGCGTTTCCGGGAACGAAAGCCCCCGAATGCCCCCTGAGGGGAAAAGCCCCGGAGGGATCGGGACTCCCGGGACCGCCAATCTCCCGATTGGCGTAGTCAGACAGAACCTCCCCCCAAAGGTGACCGAGACAAAATCATTTTCGCCCCGCCATATCAGGGAAGGACAAAAGGCTCGTTTCCTGTTTTCCGTTGCGGTTTTCAGTTCCACGCGTAAAGGGTGATTTGCCCCACCTCGCCAATCGGGAGATTGGCGGTCCCGGGGAAAGGACTTTTCACACAGGCTCTGAGGGACGGGATAACCGGATTTCCCGGATTCGCTCCCGGGCGGCTTCAGCCTTCCGCCCCTCCGGTTATCCCGTCCAGCGTTTCCGGTTCATTTTTTCCAGGCGTCCGCCGCGGCTTTCGCAAACTCGGCGAAGGGGGTGGGTTTGCGGCCGGTGACGGTTTCGACGTCGGGCGTGGTGGCGGCCATGTAACCCGCGCGAACGACCGAGTAGAGCAAGGCGAGGTATTGCACAGCGCTCTCGGGCATGCCGTTGTCGCGCGCCCCCTGGAGCATGGCTTCCTCGGTCAGGGGGTGGTAGGCGATCGCGCGGCCCGTGGCTTCGCCGATGAGGCGGGCCGCTTCGGTGTGGTCGAGCGCCTCGGGGCCGGTGAGGTTGAAGGCCTTGCCGGTGAGCCCCTGGGCGAAAGCCTCCGCGGCCACCTCGGCGATGTCGCGGGTGGCGATGAAGCTGGTCTGGCCCGCGTCAGCGGCGAGGAAGATGCCGTTGCCGTTCCGGATCATCGGGGCGATGAAGCCGGTGGAGAAGTTCTCCATGAAGAAGTTCGGCCTCAGGAGCGTCCAGGGAATGCCGGAGTCCATCACGCGGTGTTCGAGGATGCGCAGGGCCACCTGTTCGTTCTGGTCGGCTCCCAGCGCGGAGACGAGGACGAGGTGGCCGATCCCGGCCTGTTGAGCGGCCTGGAGGAAGGGGACGAGGCGGGTGTGAGCCTGGTCGTCCATAGGGGGCGCGACGAGGAAGACGCCCTGCGCGTCCGCCAGCGCGGGCTGGAAGGTGGCGGGGGTGTCGTAGTCGAGGCGGACCGGTTCGATGCCGGGACCGGTGGGGAGGGCTTCCGGGTGGCGCGAGGCGGCTTTGACGCGGAAGCCGCGCGCGGCGAGCGCCTGGGCGGTGGCGCGCCCCAGTTGACCTGAGGCGCCGGTGACAAGGATGGTCTTGGACATGATTCTGCTCCTTTTCGAGGATGGATATTTAATAGTTCGAGGGCGAACTATTTGTTCAAACAAAAGCGGTCGGCGTCATGGCGCCGCCTGGAGGTTCCGCTCGACCCGGTCCAGGAGGTTGAGAAGCGTCTGGCGGTCGCGCGCGGGCATCGGGCCGTACACGGTCGCCAGGAGCCGCTCGGAAATGGCTTCGAAATCCGGGCACAGGTTCCGGCCCTTCTCGGTCAGCGCCACATAGATCACCCGGTTGTCGCATTCGCAGGGAATCCGGGTGAGGTACCCGTGGCGTTCGAGAGTGTTGAGCATGACGGTGACGGTGGACTTGACGCGCCCGACCCGTTCGACCACGGCCTTGATGGGGACGGGACGGGTCTGGGTGAAGAGGAAGGCCAGAATGGCGCCGTGGGCGGGAACGATCCCCGTCAGGCCGTGAGTCTTGAGTTCCGCCTCGATCAGGGCGTGGGCGCCTTCATGGATGCGGGCGATTCGGGCGACGATTTCCTGGGTTTTCGGCTTTGTCACGGCTCCATTCTCCTTCGCCCACCGGGCAATTGCCATGATAGTTCGAGGGCGAACTATTTGCAAGAAATTTTTGGGGGCGGTTAACTTGACAACACATTGTGCTTGCGGCGGGCCGGGTGAGTCTCATATAGTTAAGTTATCAGGTCAATTATCGTGAGTCTTTGCCGGGTTCCTGTTTCTGTATTCGGTTTGGGGTGTTTCATGGGTTTGTTGAATTCTGACCCGACAGGCGATCCCTGTACGGAACGTGGGGGGGGGACGGGTGTCCTTCAAACGAGGGGGGCAGACGAAAGGAGTCCGCGATGGCAGACATACTGGTAGTGGATGATGACTCAAGTGTCTTGGATGCATGCCGTCTCTTTCTGGAGCGGGAGAAGCATGAGGTACGCGGCGCCTTCAGTCGGGGGGAGGGAATGCAGCAGATCCGCGAGAAGATGCCGGATCTGCTGATTCTGGACGTTATGATGGAGCAGCCCGACGATGGGATCGCCATGGCGCAACAGCTGCGCCAGAGCGGATTTGTCCGCCCGATCCTGATGCTCACGAGCGTGAATAAAGTGATCCAGCTGGAGTACGGCAAAGACGCCGACATCCTGCCGGTGGACGCGTTCGAAGAGAAGCCGATTTCGCCGGAGCGTCTGATTTCGCTGGTCAACTCGCTGTTGCGGGGAAAGGAATGACGGCCATGCTGGTGACCGAGCAGGACAAATTGAGGCAGGATATTCAGGCCTGGGCGGCCGAATGGGGCAATCGGCGCGAGTGCCTGATTCCGCTGCTGCAACGGTTGCAGCGCGAGCATCACGAAATTTCCGACTTCTGCATGCAGGTGATTGCCGACGCGCTGGAAATCCATCCGGTGGAAGTGTACAGTGTTGTCTCCTTCTATCAGTTCCTGGACGAACGCCCCAAGGGGTGTTTTGTGGTGCGGCTGTGTCAGACGCTGTCGTGCGACATGCAGGGGAAGGCGCGCGTGGCGCGCCAGCTCGAAACGGATCTGGGGATCGGGTTCGGCGAGACGACCAAGGACGGCAAATTCACGCTCGAATGGGCACACTGTATCGGGATGTGCGACCAGGGCCCGGCGATGCTGATCAACGAGACCGTGTTCACGCAGGTGACCCCGCAACTGGTCCACGACATTCTCCAGGTGTGCCGGCAGAGTTTCGGCAGTTTTTCGTTCGAGGGGCGCGAAGACCTGGTGGGCGCGCGCAACCCCAGTTTCACGGGGCCTTTGACGTTCGATGCGGTCAAGCCGAGCGTCGGTTTGCAGGCGGCGCTGGAAAAGGGCCGTCGCGAAATTATCTCCGAGGTGGCCGAGTCGGGGTTGAAGGGGCGCGGGGGCGCCGGTTTCCCGACCGCAACAAAGTGGAATCTGGCGGCGGCGGCGCGTGATGAAAAGAAAGTCATTGTCTGCAATGCCGATGAGGGGGAACCGGGGACGTTCAAGGACCGGGTGATCCTGAACCGATACCCGAAACTGGTCTTCGAGGGGATGATTATTGCCGGCCGGGCCATCGGGGCCAAAGAAGGGGTGCTGTATCTGCGCCAGGAATACACCTACCTGCGCGAGAAACTCGAGGGAGTCCTGCAGGAGATGCGGAGTCGGAACCTGCTGGGCACCGCGATTCTGGGACGGGAAGGGATGGATTTCGACATCCGGATTCGAATGGGGGCCGGAGCGTATGTCTGCGGTGAGGAGACGGCGTTGATCGAGTCCCTGGAAGGACAGCGGGGCGAACCCCGCAACCGCCCCCCCTATCCGGTCAACACGGGGTACGAGGGGCATCCGACCGTGGTCAACAATGTCGAGACGCTGGCGTGGATTCCCTGCATCCTGGCCAAGGGGGCCAAGTGGTTCGCCAGCCTGGGTACGGACAAGTCCCGCGGGCTGAAACTGTTCAGTGTGTCGGGCGATTGCGAGCGGCCGGGCGTGTACGAGTTCCCGTGGGGGATCACGGTCATGGAACTGCTGAAGCAGATCGGGGGAGAAAACGCCAAGGCGGTTCAAATCGGCGGGGCGTCGGGGTATATCGTGCCCGCTTCCCGGTTCATTGACACGATTGCGTTCGAAGACATTTCGACGGGCGGTTCGGTGATTGTGCTCGGACCGAACCGCGACATGCTCCAGTTGACGCGCAATTTTCTGGAATTCTTTGTGGAAGAATCCTGCGGGCAATGCACCCCGTGCCGGGAGGGGACGGGGAAATTGCTCGACGGCGTGCGCTTGCTGGAAGAGGGGAAGTGTTCCATGCGCTACCTGAAGGAACTGTGCAAACTGGGCGAAACGATGCGGCTGGCGTCGAAATGCGGTCTGGGGCAGTCGAGCGCCAATGCGTTTCTCTCGATGGTCGAGTATTTCCCGAACGAAATCATGGGGCGCACGGAATTGATTCTCTGATCGGGGAAAATGGGGAGCCGGGAGAAGGAGAAGACCGATGAGCAGTTACCGGAACAAAGCCGACCAGGAAGGACGCGGTCCACGCAGTACCCGTCTGGTGGAGGTGGAGAAACCCCTCGAAGGGGAATCCATCGGGGGCCGGATCGAGATTGAAATGGACGACAAGAAGATTTTCGTTCCGCTGGGTACCACCCTGCTGACGGCCGCGCGCCAGATGGGGATCCACATCCCCACCCTCTGTTACCACGACGATCTGTGTATTGCGGGGATCTGCCGGATCTGTGTGGTCGAGGTGGAAGGGCACCGGACGCTTGAAGCCGCCTGCGGTTATCCCATCACGGAACCGATCCGGGTCAAGACGCACTCACGCCTGGTGCGCCAGGCGCGCCGTCATGTGCTCGACCTGCTGCTGTCGAAACACTATGGGGAATGCTACGCCTGCCAGCGCAACAACAACTGTGAGTTGCAGGCGCTGGCGAAAGAGTATGGCGTGGACTTCTACCGGTTCGGGCATCCGAACGTACCGCGTTTCGAGAAGGACCGGTCGAGTTATGCCGTGGTGCGGGACATGAACAAGTGCATCCTGTGCCGCCGTTGCGTCCGCACGTGCATAGATCTGCAGGAGGTCGGAGTACTGGAAGCCGTGGGCCGGGGCGGGCAGACCTCCATCCAGACGTTCCGGAACCTGCCGCTGGGCGAAGTGATCTGCATCAACTGCGGCCAGTGCATCAACCGGTGCCCGACGGCGGCCCTGACGGCCAACGACCCGACGGACGAGGTCTGGGCGGCGATTGACGACCCCTCGAAGTTTGTGGTCCTGCAGACCGCGCCCAGTCCGCGCGCGGCCATCGGGGAATGTTTCGGCCTGCCCCCCGGAACACCCCTGACCTATGAACTGAATACGGCCGTGCGCCGTTGTGGTTTCAACCGGGTCTTCGACACCAATTTCGCCGCCGACCTGACGATCATCGAAGAGGGGACGGAGCTTCTGCTGCGGCTTCACCGGGCGCTGGTTCAGAAGGACCCGACGGTCCGGTTGCCGCAGTTCACCAGCTGTTCGCCCGGTTGGGTGAAGTTCATCGAGCATTTTGCGCCGGACATGCTGCCGCACGTCTCCACGGCCAAGAGTCCGCAGCAGATGTTCGGCACAGTCATCAAGACCTATTACGCGCAGAAGGCGGAGCTGCGGCCCGAGAATATTGTCACGGTGGCGCTGATGCCGTGCGCGGCGAAAAAGTTCGAGTGCAACCGCCCGGAAATGTGCGACAGCGGCTTCAAGGACATTGACTACGGACTGACCACGCGTGAAATGGCCAAGATGATCAGTGAGGCCGGGATTCACCTGCCCGATCTGCCCAAGTCCGGTTTCGACGATCCCTTTGGCGACGCCACCGGCTCGGGGGTGATCTTCGGCGCGACGGGCGGGGTGATGGAAGCGGCGTTGCGCAGTGTGATCGAACTGGTATGCGGGGTGCGCATCGAGAGCCTCTTCGAGCAGGCGCGCATCCTGCCGGTCCGGGGCTTCGAGGGGGTCAAGTATGCCGAACTGAAATTGCCCGAAATCGGAGCGGTACCGGACTTGCTCAGCCATCTGTTCCAGGATTGGAAGTGGCTGGAGGGCGCCACGCTGAAGGTGGGAATCTGCCACGGCACGGCCAATGCCCGCAAGGTTCTTCAGGATATTCGGGCGGGGGGACGATTCAGCGAATGCCACTTCATCGAGTTCATGGCCTGTCCGGGCGGGTGTCTGGGGGGGGGCGGTCAGCCGATTCCCACCTCACCGGCAATTCGGGAGGCCCGCGCCCGGGCCATCTATGCGGAAGACGAAGCCTACCAGATCCGCAAGTCCCATGAGAATCCGGCCGTGATCGAACTCTATCGGGAGTTTCTCACGGATGGACCTTGTGGAAAACTGAGCCATCGGTTCCTGCACACGCATTATGTGGCCCGGGGCAAATACATCGCCTGAGGGAATGCGGATTGCAGGGAACGAGGGGAGACGGCGCCTGCTTGCCGTCGGAGTTCGGAAATGGGGTGAGCGATGCCGGGAGAGCCGAATCTACAGTACATTGACATGCCGACAGTGGCCATGTCCCGGGAATTCACCGACGAAGAACTGGCGCTTCTGCAGGTCATCAACCAGAAGGTGGCTGCCGCCGACACGCTCGAAGAAGTGGTCGAGTTTGTTTTCCAGGTGACGCACGCGATTTCGCCCTGTGACCGGATCGGGCTGGCCTACCTGAAGGAGAAGGAATCGCGCCAGACGGTGGAAATGCAGTGCGTCCGGGCCGACTATGACGGGCTTTTCCTCAAGAAGGGGTACATGGAATTTCTGGAACCGGGCAGCTCGCTGCGGCACGTCCTGGAAAGCCGCTACCCGCGCATCATCAACGACCTGGAAGGGTACCTGCAGGAACATCCGGCCAGTCTTTCTTCGCGCCTGATCCTGCAGGAAGGGGTCCGGTCCAGCCTGACGTGCCCGCTCGTGGTCGAGAACCGCCCGGTGGGTTTTCTGTTCCGCAGCGCCCGGCATCCGTTTGCCTACGACGAGCGACAGGTGCTGTTGTCTGTCGCGGTGGCCGAGCGCGTGAGTCAGGCGGTCGAGAAAATCCGGTATATCGAAGAACTCCGTCAGGCCAACCGGGCCTACACCGAAATGCTCCGATTTGTGAGCCACGAGTTGAAAAGCCCGCTGGCGTCCATGATCATGGACGCCGAAACCCTTCTGGGGGGATACCTGGGCGACCTGCAGCCCCTGCAACAGGAAAAAGTCCGCTCGATGGTGGGCCGGGCCCGGTACCTGCTCGGCCTGATCACGGGGTACCTGAATCTCGACCGGATCGAACGGGGCGGGGTGGAACTGCACGTCAAGACGGGAATAGAGCTGGTGACGGCGGTGCTGGAACCGGCAATCGAGATGGTGGCGCCCCAGCTGCGCGAGCGGAACATGACCGTCGAACGGGATTATCCGGTCCGGCCCGCCGCGGAATCGGTGGACGTGGACCTGCTCCAGATCGTGATGGTCAACCTGCTGACCAACGCGGTCAAATATGGCGTGGAGGGGGGGTGCGTACGGGTGGTGTACGAACGGTCGGAGACCGCCTTCAGTGTGTCGGTCTGGAATGCCGGTCCCGGGTTTCCCCCGGGAGAAGAGACGCGCCTGTTCAAACGATTCTCGCGCCTGCAGATTCCGGAATTGCTGAAACAGCGCGGGTCGGGGATCGGGTTGTACACGACGTACCGGATTGTCACAATGCACGGCGGGAGCATCCGCGCGCTCTCGGAGCCGGGAAAATGGGCGGAATTCGTTTTCGAAATTCCCCATCAGCGCGAACCGGCCGGCTCCATTCCACACGAAGGCGGAAATGAGCAGGATTGAAAAAGAGCATGATTGCATTGGACCGGGTTTACGGGATTAACAAGATCAGATCCGCCCCCAAAAGAAACTTCATTATCTTTGGTCAACAGATTCCCGTATGAAATCCCGTTAATCTTGTCAATCTTGTCTTTTCATTGTTTTCTGGACAGGATTTACAGGATTAACAAGATATCATTTGTGAATCTTGTTAATCCTGTCCAACCATCCTTCCAGACTCAAATCTTCCGTTTGTCCACGACCCGTTTGGCCTTGCCGGCGCCGCGTTCGAGGGTGCGGGACTCGACGAGGGACAGTTTGAATGAGACGCCCAGGGCGGAATGCAGGCGCTTCTCGAGTTCCTTCTCCCGCAGACGCATCTCCTTCATTTCGTCGGAGAACAACTCGGGCGAAACCTCCACCAGAATTTCGAGACAGTCCATGGCCCCCTCGCGACTCACGATGAGCTGGTAGTGCGGTTCGACGCCTCCCATGTCCAGCAGGACCTGCTCGACTTGAGAGGGAAACAGGTTGACGCCGCGCACGATGAGCATGTCGTCGGTGCGACCCACGATCTTGGTCATGCGGCGCGTCGTGCGGCCGCAGGAGCACGGTTCATCAATCAGACGGCACAAGTCACGCGTGCGGTAGCGGAGGACAGAAAACGCCTCGCGCGTCAGGGGGGTGATGACCAGTTCGCCCAGGGCGCCGGGCGCGGCGGGTTCGCCCGTCTCCGGGTCGAGATGCTCGATAATGAAGTGATCCTCGCTGAAGTGCATGCCGTGTTTTTCCAGGCACTCGCCCGCGACGCCGGGCCCGATGACTTCCGAAAGGCCATAGTTGTCCGTGGCGCTCAGCCCCAGGCGCGCCTCGATCTCGCGGCGCATTGCCTCACTCCACGGTTCGCTGCCGAAACAGCCAATCCGCAGCGACAGGTCGTCCGGTCCCAGACCGGCGGCCCGGGCAACCTCGGCAATATGGAGACTGTAGCTGGGCGTGCAGATGAGGACGGTGGGACGCAGGTCGCGCATCAGACGAACCTGGCGCTCGGTGTTGCCGCCCGAAATGGGGATGACCGCCGTGCCCACGCGTTCCATACCATAATGCAAGCCGAAACCGCCGGTGAAGAGACCGTAACCGAAGGCAATCTGCGCGATGTCGTGCGAACGGACCCCGGCGGCGTAGAGAAACCGGGCGACCAGTTCGGCCCAGGTCTCGAGGTCGCGGCGCGTGTAAGCCACGACGGTGGGGTTGCCGGTCGTCCCGGTTGAGGCGTGGAGACGCGCCACCTCGGAAAGCGGCGTGGCCAGCAGGCCGTAGGGATAATGGTCGCGCAGGTCCTGTTTGGTGGTGAAGGGGATGCGGCGCACATCGGCCAGGCTTTGGATGTTGTCTTCATGGACGCCCGCCTCGTCGAGGCGCTGGCGGTAGAAGGCGACGTTCTTGCGCAGGTGGGCGACCATGTTGCGCAACCGCTCGAGTTGGAGCGCTTCGAGGGCGGGACGGTCCAGACATTCGTGCCGGGGATCCCAGATGGTGGAGGAAGGGGAAGGCTGAGTCATGAAAAATCTCTCCGTAGATCAGGATTACGGGTGCAGGTCAAAGCAGTTCGATCGCAGCCGGAACGATTTAAGCAGATTGAAACGGTTTGGGCAACGGTCAAAAAAAATCGTCCGGCAAAGCGCCGAAACCCGAAATATCCCCATGAGGAAAGTCGGGCGGGAGGGGGCGGGTATACTGGAACGACTCAATCCGGCAATTGTCCGCTGAGGAGAGAGCGAATGAGCGTGACCTGCAACTCAATCCTCTGCTTATCTTCTTCCGAGACCACAAAAGTCCGCGTTCCCTGATTGGGCCCCGTTTTGCTCAAGACCTGCCGGACTTTTTCTTCGAAGTCGTCCAGATCCCGAGTCCGGAAAAGGAGACTGCCTTCCGGTCGTTCCACCACATCGCTCACCACCGACGGGACGCCCAGCGCCAGCGCCTCGCGGATGGACGTCGCGTCGCCGTCCGTATTGGTGGGGCGGACGAACACGTCCGCCTCGGCCAGAACGGGGATGAAGGGGCCCTGCCGGGTGTTGAAACACAGGTTCCCATCCACCCCTTTCTCGCGGGCCAGAGCGATCAGTTTATCCAGATACGGCTGGTCTTCCGGCTTGTGATCCCAGAAACAGACCACAATTTTCAAATTCGGGTAATTCGGCTTCAACCTCACGGCCAGTTCCAACAGAAGATCCAATCCATACAGATCCTGTCCGTCGTGCCAGGCCACTTTCCCGTTGGCCGCAATGAGCGGGTGGCGACCTTCCATCGCGGCCCACACCTCCTGGCAAACATCTGATTTCCGTGTACTTTCCGGGCCCGGAGGGAGGAAACTGGGGAGATAAAACACTCGATCGCGGGACACCCCCAAGTCCAAAACAGACCGATATACCCGCTGGTTCACACAAACAAGAGCATAGGTATTGCAAACCACCCATTGAATCAGCCAGCGTTTCCACGCCGACGTGACACACCAATTGTGGATATTCATGTTGTGCAGACACAACATGAATCGCTTGCCGCGAAAACGCTGCATAAAAGCGCCTAACAGCCAGAGGCCCAATCGCTGAACATGGAGATAGACACACGCCTCTCTGCCCGAGATGGCATACCAGAGCGCGCGAACGGAACGCCATTTCAAGATGGAAACAACCTTGCCCGGGACCTCGGCTCGACTGCTCGTATTGTAGATCTTGTACGGAATACCTCTGCTGTCCAGAAGTGTTCCCAGCCGCAGAATGTGAATACTGATCCCGCCGAATTGAGGCGGATACGGCCCGATAATCGCAAGATCTCCCTTCTTCATGTCTGTTCCTTCCGGAGTATGCTTCCCACTGTCGGGATCATTCCGCAGAGAATCAGAGAAACAGTCTCTATGACTCTTTTGTAATCTCATCGCCGACTTCTTTCCCTGTCCATGTGTTCTTTCCCCTGATCTTTCCAAAAATCCACGGTACCCGAATGCGATCACTTCAGTTCGATTATCCGGCCGGTTTCTTCGCGGTAGGCATGAAGCGCCCGATGTCCAATTATTCCCAAGTACAAAAGTACCCCCGTCCCCACCAGTACCAGAACCGCCAGTGAACGCGGAGTCAATGTCTCTCCCTCCGGTGCGCCCCACAGACCGAGCGCCAGCAGGCACGCACTGCAACCGGCGAACACGAGAGTTTTGGCATTTAACAGTGTGCTCCGAGTATAAACCCTGACAAGTTTCTGGACAGTCAGCAGGCTGAAAAACGCGATCAGTGAAGCGCTCAACAGAGTGGCAAAACCGATAGCCAGAGCGGGCGGGAAGGAGACAGAATAGGCGACCAGAAGAACAACGGCCATCCCGATCAATGCTTGAAACATGTTGGCCGTATTGTAGGCGCGTGGACTGAGAGCATTGACACAGGGACGCAGTACAAAGAGCAGAGTAAAAGGAAATGCCGATATCCAAAAAAACATGCCCAGAAAACCGATTTGCATCTCGGGCCGTTTGATCCAGATGCGCAAGATCGTGTCACCGGTTGCGAGAAGGGTGGCCGTGGCTCCCACCCCCACTGCGATCGTCGCCAGGATCAGTGTGCGGAGTAAAATGGGCAGAACCTCGGGACGATCCCGGCTTATCCACCCGATCTGGGGTTCCACAATACTGGTCACGACTCGTTGTGCCATCGCCAACGTGCGTACAATCATCATGGCGCTCCCGATAATAACCTGCTCCTCCACCGTGCAATCCATTTTACAGGCAAGAAAAACCTGGCAGGAAACCAGCAACGACATCCCCAAAATGGTGGGAACACGCGGTATCCCCAATTTGAGCAGGTAACACATGGATTCCAGACTCATGGGCACGGACCCGATATGGGCATACCGCCGATATTCATGCCAGGAGGGAAGCGCCAAGAGAATCAGAGTCAGAATCGAAGACTCGATGAGAAGCCGTTCCAGACTGTGTGTCGGATCTATCCAGAGGACAACCAGAGGAATTACCCCCGGAATCAGGACCATGCTCAAGGCGGGTATCCAGATCTGTTTCCGGGCCAGGAGATATCGGCACTGAAAATCGAAGAGCGAACGCGAAAACATGAACAACAACATGGCCTGCACAAGTCCCATCTTGTTGTCTTGCGTAAACGCGAGCCGGGACGCCCACTCCGGAAAAATTACCGCGATCAACGCTAGCATCATCGTTGAAACACTCAAGAAGAGAACACTCTGTAGCACCAGTCCCTGCGCTTCCCGGGGGGTGTCGTATTTGCGGCCCAGCAGAAAAGAAAGCGCGTCATTCAGACCGCAGGTCAACAAAGGAACGACGGCATTGGCGATTGCGAGCACAACCTGATAATCGGCCAGTCCTCTATCGTCCAACCGCCGACTGTAACACCCCACCACAACGAACTGAAGTCCCAAGGCCACCGTATTGCTGATGAACAGAGCGCTCGAAGCGCGAAGGGCACTCATGTGGGATTCCCGTCTTCCCGAAGAATGTCTGCCTCCCACTGAGAACTTTCCCCACAGCCGAAAAACGTCAGAACCAACAGGCAGAAGAGCCACCCCGGCGCCAGAACCAGCAGAATGGAACCTTTCAGGTAGGTGGAGAAGGGCGATTGCATGAGCAGAATGAACCCGGGGACTAACAGGGCCACGCTGATGCGCGCAACCGAACCGGGGGGCGTCTTCTGACTGCGCAGATAGACGCTGTTGAGTGTCCAGGCCAGCAGGCCATAGAGCAGAAAACAGCCCACCGAGCCGAAATTCCAGCAAGCCTCGACCAGCGGGGGAAAATTGTACCCCCCTCCCAGGGCCGCGGTGTAGGGGTCGTAGGTGTTTACGTACCAGCCTTCCAAGGTGAGGGGGCGTTCGCCCGGATAGAGCGCCTGAGGCAGGAGGATTTCAAAAGCCCACAGGTAGGACCGGCCATAGAGGTATTGGCCGTCCGGCGGGCCGTCCACCAGCAGATTCATTCCGCGCAACATGGCCGGGTAGGGCTCCAGACGCCGAAAGTCCAGATGCTCACCAATGACCTGGGGGGTCATCAGGTCGAGCATGCCGCTGACTCCCTCGGATTGACGGGCGCGGGCGATTCCCAGCAGAATCATAAGGAAAACCAGCGACACCAGCCCCGCTGCGACCAGACGGGCGGAAATCCGGCGGATGTTGTAGTGAAAGAGATACAGAGCGATCAGGGTGGCGCCCAGAAGTTCCCCCCGGCTGGCAGCGAGATAAAACACCAGAAACAGGGTCAACAGGAAAACCCCCATGCCGACCCACTTCCAAGTGCGGGTCATGCGCCAGGCCGTGGCCAGGCCGATCCCGGAAATGCAGGTCAGCAACGGGAAGGCGCCACTCAGTACCCCCCCCTTGGAAAGAGCTCGCCCGCTGGAATCCAACGCCAGGAGGGCCCTCAGACTTCCAACTCGTTGGATATACATAACGACCAGCATGACCAGACAGGCGGGAACCAGAAGCAACGCGGCAAAGAAAAGCGGCCTCACCGGAAGCACGGCAGAACGAGGAGGACGCTTGGAAAGACAGCTGGTGGCATAGGCGAGAACCGTGCCGGCCATCAAGCCCAGCAACCCGAGGGTGGCCAGAAACAGGTAGGAGTCGGCCCCCACCCGGTTCAGCGCTCCTGCCTCGCAGAAGGCCAGAAAATTGTAAATCGAGTACAGGCCCAGCAGGGCCAGACCCGGGTTCAGAGGGTCGAATCGGCGGTGTGTTCGAACATCATGCAACGCAATCAACAAGCCCGTCAGGCAGAAGGCGGCAAAGGCGGTCAGGTAGGCGAGAAACGATTCGGCAGTCATCAGTCCAGGTCTGTGTACCATCCTAGATTCACGCGGTCAGTCCAGTCCTCCCAGTCTTCCCCATGTTTCCAGACAATGATTCCCGAGAAATAATAGGACAGATTGGGATACTCGACCGTCCGACTGAGCGCCACGTATTCGCCCTCCTCCCATTCTTCCGGTTTCAGCCCCTTGATGGCGAACTCGATATAGCCACGTTCTTTTTCTTTCGGAGTCGGCAACAACACGACCTTGGAACTCTCGACGGTTCCGCGCAACGAAAGCCAGACCTCTTTTTCGCCAGCCTTGAGGTCCGGTTTCGATTTGACATACAAGAGGCACGTCACGGTAAACTGCGCCATTTTCGGCTGGATCTGTTTTTCCATATCCCAGCGGAAGTCCACCAGATCCACGCAATCGTTCATTTTCTCGATGTCGGCCTGATCGCGCAACTCGGCCTCTTTTCCGGCCAATGCGCTGGTAACGCGCGGGTCGGCACCGAGCGCCGGCGGACAGGCCTGCCGGATCTGGTACCATTCCAGCAGAGACTGAGCCGAAGCGATCCGACCGGTAAACGTTTCGGCATCCATATTCTGCACGCCCGCCTCCCCCGGTGTCGTGGCTGGTTTGGAAGAAGCGGTGTTGCTGTGGTGTTTCGACGCTTCCGAAGAAGCCCCTTTGGGTGGGACCGGCGGGGTAGGGGCTTTTCGGTCCTCGCATCCGACAGTCAAAAGAAGAAGACAGAGCCCACCCATACAGACAAAGCGGCGTGAAGACACAATCATGTGGCACAGGCGGTTGTCCATCGTTCAGTTCTCCCGCGTTTCCCGGTGGCTCGGAACCGACGCGCGGGTCGGCCCGTACAAAATTGCATTCCTCCCGCGTTTCCCGGCGGGACGGACGTTGGACTATTTCCCCGAGTCCCTGCTCCCGGACTCCACGAACAAGGTTTGCGCGGCGGTGGCCGCGCACAGGAACATCCCCGTCAGAATCATGGCCAGCAGGACAATCTGGCCACGCTTCGGAGAAGACTTGACGGGGTTTTCCTCCGCCTCGAACAACACGGCCAGACCGCTGCGCGATTCATTTTCCTGAACCGCTTTCAGCAGCATCACCTCGCCCGCCTTCTGAACCAGGGACTCGCGAATCACCTTGCGGCTTTTCACGTCGCGCCCCAGCACGGTATGTGAAGTTTCCGCCAGAAAGATTTCCTTCTCAAGCGTCCGCAAACCGACCAGCGAGGCGGTGGTACTCATCCCATCCGCGTTCTGGAGTTCAATCGTCTTTCGGGAGTTCCCGTTCAGACGCAGGTTGGCTTCCTGCTGTTTCAACTTGGCTTCCATTTTCTCCTGTACCAGCTTTTGGCGGGTCTCTTCACTCTTCTGGCGCATTTCGTTGTACCGCTTGTGGTAGAAATCGAACACTTCCTGCTCTTTGGCAATCACCTCTGAGTGGCCTTTCTTGATGCCCTCGAGCAGACTGAGTTCCTTGCTCAGTTCATTGATTCGGGTGTTCAGAGTCTTGACTTTTTCTTCGTAATACAGAATCCGGCCCTGCAGGCCTTTCGACTTGGCATCGAGCTGCAGGATTTGCCCGTGGATGGTTTCATAGACCGGGTTCGAGATTTCCGTCTTGAGCGGTTCCCGGATCTTGGCCGCCTCGGTTGTCCCTTTCCCCTGAACATAGGCGTCCCACAGGGCATCGTCCGTAATGGCCTTGTTCAGAACGATCTTGGGCGACTCGTCTTTGGTCGCAGCCACGAGACTTTCGTATTGTGTCTTTGCATTGGCCATTTCATCCTGTGAGGCCATCAGCGTGATCTGGGCCGCTTTCATGTTCTCGCTGGAACTGTCCAACTCCAACTTCTTGAACGCCATCTGTTTTTGCATTTCGAATTCGGCCAGGGCCCGCTGGCTGCGCACCAGCGCATAAGCCGAAGCGACAGTGGGCTGCGATTCGGAGGTGGTCTCAGGCAGCGCGGTCAGTTTCTCGTCTTCCCAGAATCGGCGCATGGCATAGTCACCGATCCAGACCCCCTCGGCGGTGTGGCGCTTGATGCGTTCATCGTAGTACTGGAGCAGGTTTTCCTGAACCCGGATATTCAGTTCCAGTTCGGACCACTCCTGAAAGAGGGAATTGTACTGACTGCGAACGGTCTTCATCCAGTGCCGTTTGATTGGCAACTGATCCCGTACGACCGCCAGCGTATAGGCCTTTTCGCTTTGCAGGAGTTCGGTGTCCGCCTTTTTCGACACCGTGTCCACAAACTGGCTCAGGCTGTCGCGGTCGCTCTCGTACATGCGGCTCACGCGATCCTCCGTGAGCCCTTTCCACGCATCGGCGATCCGTTTCGAGACCTTGGGGTCCTTTGTCTCGACCGACAGAAGCACCACGGGGAGAAGCGATTGTTCCCGCTCCTGTTTCCGGCGAACCGAGACCTTGAGATTCTCCTTAAAACTCCGGAAGGATTCATTCTTCGGCACCACGCCCTGAAGTGTCATGGTGGTGTACAGGCCATACTGAACCTGATCGGACTCGACGATCTCGCGCAGCACCTCGATATCCAGAGGCGGCGTTTCGCCCGTGACCTTGACCGAGGGGGCCTGGACCATGAGGGCCGTCGTCGAGGTGTAACGGTTGTGAATCAACAGCGAGGCCAGGGCCGCCAGAATCCCCACCCCCAGCATGATGCCGGTAATCTGGAGCTTCCGTTCGTAAAGGCGCCGCAGTACCAGAACAAACGGCAGGTTTTCATCCAGAGGCGAATCGGCGGGAGTGGTGTGCATGGGGATCGCTTTCCTCGGGTATTCTGTCAGGGCAAAAATATACCCTCCGGACTCGACAGGCAGGAGTCTTTCGTTTCAGACTTTAGTCGAAATCCCCCTTGTTTTTCAAGGAGTTTCTCCCCTATAGATTCTCTCCAAGGCGTTGTCTCCAGCCCTGCAGAATCTCCTCAAAGATCCGATCCAGGGACACCGAGACCGTCCACTGCGGGTAGTGGGCCTGGATCCGGCTCAGATCGCTGTAATAACAGATATGGTCACCGATGCGGGGCTCTTCGGAATACTCGAACACCATTTCTCGGCCCGACAGGGCCTCGACCCGGTCGAACGCCTCCAGAATCGAGCAACTGTTGGCCTTGCCCCCACCGATGTTGTACACCTCGCCGGACTGGGGCGCTTCGATGAAGGCCTGAATGAAACGCGCCACATCGAGGCTGTGGATGTTGTCCCGCACCTGCTTGCCTTTGTACCCGTGGAGGGTGTACCGCCGCCCC